>JAUVKD010000099.1 GCA_030596385.1 Methanosarcinaceae archaeon
GATGATCAAGGCTTTGAACATCATAATCATCCAGGCTCTTGTATACAAGGGAAAAGAGCGCTTGCGCAGGTGTCTTTCTATCACTGAGGTTGTGGGGATCGATTCGACTTCCAATGAACTTCTTATAGAAGATGTATACAGGTGGAATCCTCGCACTGACAGTTATTCAATCTCCGGTAGTTCAAGTGTACTTGATCATATCATTGAGCAGAGAGGATGGGACACGGCAACACTTGAACATGAACTGAAAAATAGAAGGATAATCCTGGATTATCTGCAAAAACGCAATATGCGGGATTATTGGATAGTAGGAAAAGTCGTGCAGGCATATTTTGAAGATTCGAATGCTGTAATGGAGATGATCAAAAATAACACACTTGCGACTGAGATAGGATGAGTGGGCAGCATGTCATATCTAAATAAACTGGCATATCAATTGTTTGGGAAAAATATCAAGAAACATGAAAACCGCTACTACTCAGTGCAGGAACACCTGCGGCAGAGCCGTATGCCCATGCAATATGATATTTATGTGGCAAGAGCCCGTTTGATCTCGGTCTGTGTAGGAATTTGCGGCGCATTACTGGGATCTGTACTTGCAAGTATATTGATATCTATCAATGCAGTTCCTGCAGGGATTTTCACCTATGTGCCGGGTATATGGTATGAAACCATATTTTCACACAAGAACAGCGTGTTTTTTTTAGTATTGACAGTACTGTCCGGCTGCTTATTTTCTTTGAGCAGTTACAAACTGATCTTATATTATCCCCACTACCTCGCAACACTGCGTAAAACCAAGATCGACCTTATGCTCCCGCATATTGTTACATTGATGTATGCACTGAGTAAAAGCGGGATGAACCTTATTCAGATATTTGATAAAGTTAGCAAGCTTACGGATGTATATAGTGAAGCTGCAGAAGAGGTCATGTTGATCGTCAAGTACATGGACAATACCGGAAGTGATATAATGACTTCAATGTCGATCGTGGGTCAAAGGACTCCGTCACATAATTTCCGGGACTTCATTGAAAACCTGCTTGCTATAGCAGACGCAGGCGGGGACCTTAGCGATTATCTTGCATCCAAATCATCACAGTTCCAAAAGGAGGCAACGCAGCAGCAGAGGATATATCTTGAAACGCTTGGCATAATCGCAGAATCCTATATCACTATTTTTGTTGCCGGTCCGCTGTTTTTGATCATTATAATCGTTGTGATGGGACTCATGTCCGGAGCTTATATGTCAATACTGCAATTGTTGATATACGTTTTCCTGCCCCTGGGTTCTGTTGGGTTTATAGTGCTGCTGAGTGTGATCGCAGTGAAATTTGAAGATATGGATGTCAAAACAATAGTAAAAACCCTCTCTGAATATGATGATGTGCACCTGCAAGAACCTAGCAAGTATGACAATTTCTTCATTAAGTGGTTAAACATGTCTAAAAAGGAACGTATGGTAATGGAATATATCAGGAACCCTTTAAAGACATACAACGAAACTCCCGGGCAGGTGCTGAAAATAACAATTCCCTTAGCAGTAGTTTTTGTCTTGTTTTTTTTCAACACCAATTATCCTTTTGAAGGATTTGATGCGGCAGTTCGAATTATGGACGACTATCTGGTATTTGGCATGTTAATAGCAGTTGTTCCATTTTCGCTGTTCTACGAACACAAAATGCGAAGATACAACGAAATCGACGACAAGATCCCTGAATTTTTGAGCGGACTTGCAAGCATTAACAAGACAGGACTTACCCTGACACAGGCAATTGAAATAATCACTGAATCAAATCTTGGAGTCCTGACGTCCGAGGTGAAAAAGATGTGGAGAGATATAAAATGGGGTGCTGATATTAACGAAGCGTTCATACATTTTCAGCAGCGGGTCAAGACCGGAGCCATTGTCCGCATGGTCACGCTTATTACAAACGCAAGCCAGTCATCCGGAAACGTTCAGGATGTACTTTTCATAGCTTCTAAGGATGCAAACGTTAGCAAGTCGTTAAAACAAGAACGCAAATTCAACATGCTGATATACCTGATGATAATATACGTTGCGTTCTTTGTGTTTTTGTTCATTGTATACACATTCACTGTAAGCTTTTTCCCGGTAATTGCGACCAACATCGGAACAAACGGCGAACTCAATCCTATGCAAACAAGCGGATTCATGCAGGCATTCGATGTTGAGAAATACACGATGCTGTTCTTCCACGCTGCGATCATCCAGGGGGTTGTTTCAGGTCTTGTTTCCGGGGAGATGTGTGAAGGAAATATGTTGAGCGGGTTGAAACATGTGATCATTATGGTTTCTATATCGTATGTCATATTCACAGTGTTGATCTGAGGGTTACAAAATATGCGAATGCTGGATTTTGATGATGCTGTTTCGGAACTTACGGGTATGATGTTGATGCTGGTGATAGTATCTACCTCACTTGGCGTGATCATGCTCATAGGAACACCTCAGATCGATTCGGCAAAGGACAATGCCAGGGAACGGCTCGTGCTGAATTCGTTTATGGTCTTTAGCAGCGATGTGTCGCAGGTTGTCAAAGGACCGATAACAAATGTATATTATGCAAGGACTACAACAATACCGCTAAGCGAAGGCTTCCTCTCAATAAACCCATGTGTTGTGTCATTTAGCCTTTCGTTCACAACTGACAGCGGTAGTACCGATGTTTTTTCAAACCTGACGCCTGGAAATGTCAAAACCGCATCCGAGGCGTATGAGATCGTATACGAAAATGGTGCTGCAATAGCCAGATACACGGGCAGTTCTATAATACAATCCGAGCCAATGATATATGCATCTCATGCTGATGGGAATAATATTGCGATCGTTGTTCATGTAGTAAATATCACTCAGTGCGAATCATCTATTGGCGGCAGTGGTACCGTGGTGTTAAGAACCACTCACAACTCACTCAATTTCACATCCGCAGAGGCGACAACATCGCCAAACGCCAGAAGTGTTACTATCACGATCGATAGCGATTATGAAGATGCATGGGAGCGATATTTCAACAGGGAACTGACAGATGCCGGGTTAACTCAGGGAACGGATTTCACTATTACCAGCAGCGGTTCACTTGTTATTGATGTGTTCAATACCGGTGCAGCTAATACTGATATTTACCTGACGGCATATGAGAGCAGGATCAAAGTGGAGATCATCTGAAAGAGGAGTAAAATGATGTCCGGTATATTGGAACAAACTATCAAAAATGATAATGTGATTGATAAAAAGATCAAAACTTTCGCATCAAACCGCTCTGCTGTATCCATAATGCTGAATTATATCATTGTGTTCTCAATATCCATAATTCTGTTTGGCATTGTCATTTTGCTGTATGGGAACCATATTGGTGCAATGGTGGGAAATTACCAGCAGGCGCAATACACCCAGGTTGGCAGCATGGTCGCGGATTCGATCGTTGGTCTGTACCTGACAGGAACAATGGGTGAGTACAGCAAGATGATCGATCTTCCTACTCCCATTTCAGGTCAGGGCTACCGTATCAATGTTACTGACGACTTTCTGGGTCAACGGTCTGTGAAAGTCTATTCAAATGACGGAAAAACCGTGGTTTATGCTCCGCTTAACAATATCGACAAGAGTGTTACAGTGGAGGGAATGGTATACAGTTCGTCCGGTCTGGTGAAGATCACATATAACAATAGTTTAAATAGTATTGTTCTGGAGCAGGGGTGAAAGAAGTATGAAAAAGGATGGAGGATCCCGGATTAAAGATACAGGTCAAATATCCGCATCCCAAAACGATTCCGGTTCTGTTGTCAACATAGATTTCATACTGGCAGTTTGTGTTTTCATGTTGGCATTCACGGTCATGCTGAATTATGTTTCCGGTTTAAGTATGCTACTTTCAACAGATACGGACGATACGTATCTCACAGCCAACCGGATTTCCGGTGTAGTGGTCTGTGACCCCGGGTATGAAACTTCAACATCGACTGCTGCGTGGGAGGATGTATGGAGCACTGACCCGGATGCTGTCGCAAGGATCGGGTTTACAAGAGACGCAGATAACCGCAACGTTCTTGATGTTGACAAAGTGGATGCGCTTATGAAAAATTCAACGTCTTCTTCAGATAATGTAAGCTGGTGGGACTTTGGAAAGTACACGAATACAGATGGTGAATATCAAAACGCCAGGCGTGCACTCGGTGTGAAGAAGTATGATCTCTACATGCAGATCCATCCGGTCAATGATTCGGTCTATGATGCAAATCTGGCAAGAACGTATGCACAGGGCAATATCACAACCATGTCAAGTGCTGCGATCGTTGAGCGTGTGGTTGCGGTTCAGGAGTATGATATTGATCAGGCGATCTGGAATAATCTTGTCGATTCGAACGGGGATGCTGTCAAGTACAGGTTAATTCTCTGGATGTGGTAACGGATGTGGTAACTGGATGTGTTAATTTTGGTATGTAGATTTATGGAAGATGGTGGTGCACAGATGCATACGCTGGAAGCGGTTCTTGCGTCACTCATGGTATTAGGTTCGGTTACTTTTGTAATGTGCGATCTTACAACACCCATGCTGGAGTCATTCGATAGCCGGAACGTCCAACTAAAACAGTATGGTCTGGACGTTTTTAATGTGATCGGCAATATCGAACCTGATGAACCGATGATATATAACCAGAGGCAGATGTATTCATGGACGATGTGGCGCTGGGATGGAAGCCAATGGGACAGGTTGGGTCATTCCACCACCGATCCATCTGAAACACTTACTTTTGCAGTCACGGAGAAGGGAAAAGACCCGGGACCAAATGGTCCGACCGGGCCCGATGACGACCGTCTGGGCGGGAAGAAGATTTTTTTGAGTATAAGTGACGGATTTTTAACCTCGGCTGCGGCAACAACAGGTTCTGAGCCGATCGCGGTTGCAAATTTTACACTGTACGGAACCGTGAACGAAACATACTGGTTCCAGGCTGCTACATCCAATCCTGCAAGCCAGGGAATTGGCACAGACTTATCGCAAATAATTAAAGTTACAGTGAACAGCGGTGATGAGAAAGTGCTCTCACCGATGGATTATTCACTAACAGTGAGTCATGGGAGCGTTACGAAAAATACCACATCTGACCCGCTTCGCATCTCTCCGGGCGATCACGTGACATTCTATGTTAGCGAGAATACTGCACCATTTAATGATGTTAAGGATGCCGAGATCTAC
>JAUVKD010000197.1 GCA_030596385.1 Methanosarcinaceae archaeon
GTTTACGTTTTTTTCTTTTTCTTTTCCTCCCTTTCTCTCCCTTTCCCTTCTTTCCTCTCTTTCCCTTCTTTCCTCCTTTCTTCTCCATTCCCCTTCTTTTTCTATAGAACCGGACTTGCGACTTCCACCATATCCAGCTCAAGCCTTTCCTTTTCGGATAATGTCGCTGATTTTTTGTGCATGTTATTCGAAAAAACACATTTACATTTTCTGGTCACATTTATGCTTATGTCAAATGTATGTTAACCAATCAGAAGACTATAAGTTCCCAAACTGACAGATAATATAACCGATCATGACATCCATTATCTATCATCCGGATTATCTAAAACACGACACCGGCTTCCATCCGGAAAACGCAGCGCGGCTTACTGCTATCATAAACCTGCTCGATAGGCATGGGTATTTTGACAAACATCCCGTTATCACACCCGGGCCTGCTGCAATACCGCTGATCGAGAACATACATGACCTTGACCAAATCGAAAAAGTTGAAGCACACTGCCTCGCAGGAATTCCGCTTGACCCTGATACCATTGTTTCCAAATATTCATTCAGGGCAGCACTTTTAGCAGCAGGCGGTGCAGTCGATGCAGTAAAGGAAACAATAGGTGGAGGCACAGCATTTGCACTTGTACGCCCGCCAGGTCATCATGCAGAACCCGACCGTGCGATAGGATTCTGCCTGTTCAACAATATTGCCATTGCGGCGCGGTATGCGCAATTACATGGAATGCCGCGCGTGTTGATAATAGACTGGGATGTGCATCACGGCAACGGTACACAACATGCATTCTATTCTGATCCTTCGGTATTATATTTCTCCACTCACCAGTATCCAATGTACCCGGGGACCGGGTGGCTGGATGAAATTGGAGAAGGAGATGGCGCCGGATATAACATCAATGTCCCCTTGCCTGCCGGAGCAAATGATGCCGATTATCTGTATGTATTCAACAAGTTGCTTGTACCTGTTGCGCTCCAGTTCAAACCTGATATGATCCTGGTATCTGCCGGACAGGATGGGCACATAAACGATCCGCTTGGCGGCATGGAATTAACATCGGCAGGCTTTGGAAAACTGGCATTAATTGTAAAAGGGCTTGCTGATTCAACATGCGGGCGCACGGTGCTTGTACTTGAGGGTGGATATGATCCGGAAGCACTGGCTGGATCGGTGTTTGAGATCGTTATGGGTTTTGATAATGGGCAAAAGGTTCTGTTATCTGAGGAAAGCAATATTCAAAAGGCAATTAAAAAGCGGGTAGAGGAAGTAATGGTGGTTCAGGCAAATTGGTGGGAGTTTCTAATTTGATCACTCTGGCCAAAACCAACTAAATAAATAGTATTTGTATAGATGATTTCGATAAAATCTCAATGCACAGCCCATATTGCAAGACCCCGTACATCAATACCGCCGCAGGCGGCGCATTCTAAACATTATAAATATACCATGACTATGACCAATCATTTTCATCATAATTCCAATCATTTCGTAATCAATATGGATAGAAGATGAAGAACAACAGGCATAAGACAAATAATACCCATGCAGCAGGCTGAATTTCTTTATATTTTCCGTCGATGACCTTTACAAGTGGGAACAGTACAAAACCTCCGCAAAGGCCCACTCCGATATTATACGTAAAGCTCATAAGAACTATGACCGCAAAAGCGGGGATTACCTCTGTATAGTCATCGAAATCGATGTTTTTTATCGGACTGATCATAAGCAGCCCCACTATAATCAGAGCAGGTGCAGTAGCTACTGGTGGAATTGCAGAGAATAGGGGGGATAAAAAGAGACCAAGCGCAAAAAGACCTGCCACAACCACTGCGGTTAATCCTGTTCTGCCTCCTTCTTCAATACCTGTTGCTGACTCAATGAACGTACCTGTAGTTGTGGTACCAACAATTGCCCCGAACATCGTTGCCAGGGAATCTGCAAGCATCGGTTTTTCAATTTCCGGGAGGTTACCATTCTCATCAAGAAAACCAGCCCTTGCAGATGCACCTACAAGAGTGCCCATAGTATCCAGCAGATCCATTGTGAACATCGTAAGGATCACCGAAAAAAATCCCCAGCTCAAAGCACCGGTAATATCAAGTTGAAGGAAAATAGGAGCAATGCTTGAAGGCATACTCACAAGTTTAGCAGGGGTATTTGCAAAACCTGTTGTAAAAGCGAGTAATGCGGTTATAATAATACCTATCAGGATAGCTCCTTTTATGCGTTTTATAAGAAGCGCTCCCATTAAAATAAAACCGAAAATAGCCAGTACAACCCCTGGCGCATTCAGAACACCGACATGCACAGGTGCCCCTTCTACCCCAAGTATTACAATTCCGGCATTGACAAGACCTATGAATGTTATGAATAGTCCGATCCCTACCGCAAAACTGTATTTCAGGTTGTTAGGAATCGCTTTTACCATCAACCCCCTGGCTCCTGTAATTGTCAATACTGTAAAAAGTACGCCACTAATAAACACTGCGCCCAGAGCAGTTTGCCATGAATAACCAAGCACACCTACAACAGTGTATGCCACAAAAGCATTCTCACCCATATACGGCGCTATTGCAAAAGGTCTATTTGCATATATTCCCATGATCAATGTTCCGAAAATAGCTGAGATTATTGTTGCGACCATGGAAGGACCAAACGGAATGCCTGCAGCCTCAAGAATGGCAGGATTGACCACAATGATATACGCCATGGTCATGAAAGTAGCAAACCCTGCTATTATTTCGGTCTTAATATTTGTTCCATGCTCTTTTAACTTAAAGAAATTTTCCAGTATATTGACCATCTTTTTTCACCGATAGCAGGTTTATAATCACATTAATTGTTAAAAAGTCATATCCGGATATGTATCAATGTTTCCGGCACATCCATAATTAATAAAATATTGTTTTTTGATATAAAGGTTTTGAGTGTTAGTTACTGAAGTCTTAAAACAATAATGCCATTGAACTGTTAACTGATGCACGATACAAAAAAGGGTTATCCACTTCAAATCTAAGGGTAATA
>JAUVKD010000121.1 GCA_030596385.1 Methanosarcinaceae archaeon
AGTTATCATTTCGATAATTGCTTTTGTAATTCCGGTCTGCAGCCTATTAACGCATTTAGCGTCTGTTACCCTGGTAGATTGTTCGAATCAGACTTCCGGATTTTTCCACATTGTCCTGTTGACCCACCTATTCCATTAATGGTAATAAGTATCACAGTAGGGTCATTTCGAATGGAAGGAATGGCATTTCTGCAATTCAAGATATAACTTTCTTGTCACAGCGGCAGTATGCAGCGCATTCTAAACATTATAAAAAATATACCTCGGTCGAATAAACCTGAACATTTTCAATAACATTGATGTGTAAAAACACGATGCTGCGTTATTCTATATTTTAATAATATAAGTTGAAATGCCGCAAAAACGTCATCATTCATGCCAGTGGTTTGAGAATGTGCAGCCTTAAAAGGATTGCTTCGGCGTCAAAATTTGCTAAATAAATATAAAATATTTAGAAAAATACAATTTTCCCTTCTTATTTTCTGTTACCACCAGTATTTTTCAAGTCAAACGTTGCGACAGAATATTCAATGCAGCGAGCGGGGTATGATAATTATAACAAATTGTCGATATAATTTTGATATGGAATCAATTTCCATTCATTCGGATTACTATCCAAAATCTAATTTTTTTAGGGTATATTGTTTATCCACCTAAATTTAATATGTATGAATTAGGATAACCTAAAAAAAGTGATAATATGAAATGCCTGTTTTATAGGATCGTAAGATGTACTGCAGCCACAATCGCAGGCTGCAAACCAGCAACGCTGATGAATATTTCCAATGGCAACAGCGGGATGCTTGATATATGGGATAATTACAGAGCAGATATCTTCAGCAAATCTGATATCAATTATTATGAGTTGAAAAGGACTGATAAAAATGCAATTGTACTATTCTTCAATCAAAACCGATTGAACGAACTGTTGAAAAATGAATCCGTGAAGAAATTCCTGTTTAAATGGGGGTATGAGTTTGATTCTATCGAGCATGTGTTGGAAATGCTCAGGCACAGGTATACCATATGCAGTTGCCCTCCGGAGATTGGGGTATTTCTGGGCATTCCACTAAAGGACGTCAAAGGATTTATGGGTCTTAATTCTCTCCGGAATACGAAATGTGGAATGTGGCAGATATATGGAGACCCTGCAGCATCTGAAAAAATAATGAATGAATACCGCAGTGCAAGGAATATGATAAACAGTAGGCTATTTTCAGGAGAGGATCCTGCTAACATCATAAAAGATAGTGAATTAGGATTATTAGATTACAATCAACTTTCCAAAAATAACACCTATATATTCTCGAAGATAGGAGTAAAGTAAATCGCTATAGGTCACAGTCTGGCTAAAAAGGTGCTGGTCAGGCAAACAAACACGATGAATATTTCGGGTTAAAACATCATTGGAGGCATACATTGTCTGAAAGAAAAATATGGGAATTCAGGAACCAAACGATATGTACAATTCTTGGATTAACCTTTAATGAAAAGGAACTGCACAAAATTTGCAGGAAATTTAAACTGAATTATGATAATATAAAAGCTCATGAGATGCATGCCAGCCTTGTTCAGGCATGTACAACCCAGAACAAAACATCCAGACATATGGATAAGATACTTGCGAATCGATTTGAAAAATACAGGGAGGATATCAAGCGTATACCCCGGAAGGAAATATGTGAATACATTGAAGACGGGAACAGTACGGATATCCCCCTTCAGGCCCTTGTCTGGTTTGCTGTGCGCAGCCAGCACGAAGACATTGAGGAGATAGAGGCAGGGATTTATGGGGTCACACACATGTACGGGCATCGAGCATTGCGATTTCATGATGCACTTTGCAAAGCAATGCCTGATGGTAGACCGGAATCAGTTATAAAAGAACTGAATGATGCTCTGGGATTAAACGAAAAACTTCAAACAAAGTGTAAAAGATTGGAATGGAAAAAAGACCAATTAAAATCTGAGATCGAATCCATCAAAGAAGATAGGTCAAGAGTTAATACTATGATGGAGGAGCAAAAGCAGTTGAATAAGCAATTGACAAGCAATTTTGAGAGATTTGGTGGTGAGAACGCGCTTTGTCAGATCGGAGATCTGGAAATGGAGATGGGCATGTTGGCTGAAGAGGTAAAGACATTGACCGATGAATTGCTAAAACAGGATCGAAAATGTGATATGACGTCCATTGAACTTGCACAAATTCACCCGGTTTTAGAATCAGGCACTGAACATAGAAAAAAGAGTGTTGATCTTAATGGCATAAGAGTAGCTTATGTTGGTGGGGTGGAATCGCTTAATTCGCATTATAAAGAAGTGATCGAATCTTTTGGTGGTACGTTCTGTTACCATTGCGGGCGGTGTATACAAGGAAGAAAAGAAATTGAAAATCTTGTAGATAAAACCGATCTGATATTCTGTCCTGTGGATATAAACAGCCAAAGTGCATGTAGATATGTCAAAAAAGCATGTAAAATGAGAAATAAAACATGCCATTTCCTTCGCAGTTCAGGTTTGAGCATGCTCATCAGAGAACTGGAGACATCATGCTAAGGGTTTGCCGAAAAGTAACTTATCTAAGTTTATTTACACTATTTATCAACAAATCTGCGTTCATTCGTGTTTATCTGCGATTTGTCCTTTAAAATTCTTCACCTTATTTTTCGGTATTGACTAAAAGATATGATCCTTATCAGCTGTGTCTAAAAACAAAAAGCACATGTACAAATTAGATGGGGACTGAGAATCAAATCCATGTTTTGAGTTTTGGATTCTCTCTCATTTTGAATGTTACAAAAGATCACTTGACAAAGATATACTAAAAAGAAAACTGATTTCATCCTTAGGTCAATACAGTAAGAATGATCCATTCTTATATGATAAAACAAAAGAACATATTAATGATGTAATCAAATTTTCAAAAGATGTCATTTCGATGCATGAAAATAATGGTGTTGAGATTATCAGTCTTAGTAGCAATCCTTCTACATTGTTTCATCAATTAATAGAGCAAATACATGATTTTGAGAAATAAATTAAATATATAGGAAATTCCGATAAACCCTTACAGCAATTTAAATCATATAAATTATTCAAAATGGAGATCCAAAAACATGGCAATTCACCCAATAGAATACCGCTACGGTACAGACGAAATGAAGTACGTTTGGAGTGAGACAAACCGACTTGACAAACTCATGAAAACAGAAGCCTCTCTTGCAATGGCAGAGGCTGACATCGGACTTATCCCGAAAGAAGCAGCAAAAAATATAGCAAAAAGTATCAAATCCGTACAACTTGAACGTGTAAAAGCAATCGAGGATGAGATAAATCATGACATGATGGCGGTTGTCATTGGAATTACTGAGCAGTGCACAGAAGAAGCAGGAAAATGGGTGCACTTTGGTGCAACCTCAAACGATATCCTTGATACTGCAACAGGATTGCAGATCAAGGACGCAATTGGGATTCTTGAGATAAAGATGGAACAACTTCTTGAAGTACTTCTAAAACAGGCAGTTGAGAACAAGAACCTGGTATGTGCGGGACGCACACATGGGCAGATCGGTGTCCCGACAACCTACGGTCTGCGTTTCGCAATATGGGCTTCCGAGGTCGGGCGCCACATTGAACGTCTTGAACAACTCAAACCCCGCGCCACTGTTGGTCAGATGACTGGGGCCGTAGGCACACAGGCTGCATTTGGCAAAGATGGAATTGAGATTCAGAAGCGTACAATGGAATATCTTAATTTGGGTGCTGTGGATGTTTCAAATCAGATAATCCAGCGTGACCGCCATGCCGAATTTGTCATGTGGATGGCGAATACCGTGACCACGCTTGATAAAATTGCAATAGAGTTCCGATCACTTCAGAGAAGTGAAATTGCAGAGGTAGAAGAGAGTTTCGGCAAAAAGCAGGTTGGATCATCCACCATGCCACATAAGCGAAACCCTATCAAGTCCGAGCAGATATGCGGACTCGCACGAATTGTTCGCGCAATGGTGGAACCGGAACTCATGAACAACACATTATGGGATGATCGCGATCTTACCAATTCATCATGCGAAAGAATCGTGTTCCCTGAAGCGTGTGTGCTCACTGATCACCTAATAAAACTTGCAATAGGTGTCATCGAAAATCTGCGTTTCTATCCCAAGAACATACGCCGCAACCTTGACATACTGAGCGGGCTCAATATGGGCGAAGCCGTTATGATCGAACTTGCAAAACGCGGCGTGGGTAGACAGGAAGCCCATGAAATTGTTCGAAGCAGCGCGATGGTCGCGCATGAGAACGGGCAGCACTTCAAAGATGTTTTGCTGGCAAACGCAGAGGTTATGGAATACCTTAGCAAAGATGATATCATAGATCTTGTAGACCCTGAAAGGTACATCGGGACCGCGGTCGAGCAGGTAGAGGCTGTTGTTGTGAAATTGCAAAAGAAATAATGGGGTTGTACAAAAAGATTATCATATTTGACATTCGATTTGGGATCAGGAATTGCTGACAAGCAGTTGACATAAAGATTGATGTGAAATTATAAGATATGTTCAGCAATTCCCTTTATGATTATAAACGCATGCATTAAATATATCATGGGTTTCTATTTTCATAAAGATTGCATATAATAATTGAGTAATTAAGAAAATAAATATGACAATTTATTTAAATTTTTGTACTTATTCAGGTAATTTTGATGTCGGGTCATTCCGCCGTAGGCGGTGCACCTCGCCATCACTTATGAAATTCTCGTCTTTTCGCATTTAACAAATAAAGTGAATTATCTTATAGAGACTAAACACC
>JAUVKD010000200.1 GCA_030596385.1 Methanosarcinaceae archaeon
ATCGAAATTCCTGTTTTTCAGGTTTTCGAATGTTATGTCGTGTTCGCGAGCGGTTTTTACTGCCATGATCAGGAACATGGCTGTGATCGTGCTCAGCAGGGTTTCTGCGATGTGGTGGTCATTAAATCCGATCATCGATCTTGATAGGAACTGGCCCGGTGCAAGTGCTACAAGGATCGCTGCGAGTAATCCGACCCTGCGGTCAAACAACCATCTGGCAGCAAAATATGTGGGAATTACAACAAGTGCTCCCAGAAATGCAGGGTAGTATGCGCAAACCTTGTAGATCAAGTCCTGACTGGGATTTCCGAGTCCGAGTATCCAGATGATTGCTGCGAGTACCATGTCAAATAGTGGTGCAAAGACCTGGGCCTGACCATTCGGATACTGGGTGTATGCATCGAACCAGAGCATGTTCGGGAAGTTGTATATTATGGCTTCTACGTTCCGCAGGTGATACCATGGATCGTTTCCTCCGAAACGCACGAATCCGTTTGACAGGAATACGCCTGCTGCAGGGCGGGTTCTGATGTAGAGCGCTATCAGGAATGAGATAATTACTCCTGCGCAGTAGGGGAGGGTATTGATAAGTTTTGACTTTTTGTTCTCGCCGGTCATATATGTTCCACTCATTAGTATTATTTTTATATCAGGGTTGCAATATGTTATTGTATCATAGGATATAAGTATTTTGAGAACGAGATGGCTTGATACTACAAAAAGATAGCAGATATGGTTTTAGAAATTTTGATTTATATATAAAACGGAGTGAATAGTTAAGTGTGCGGAATATGCGGAACTACCGGATTTGGTCTTGACTATGATCAAGTGAAAATAAGGATGGAGATAATCTATGGATCAATGTGCAGGTGGATATTATGAAACTATGTTTCATTGCTGATGCAACAACAGTCCATACTAAAAGGTGGGTCGAATACTTTTCAAGCACCGGGCATGAGGTTCACTTAATCACCTACGAACCACCGGAAGAACCAATATCAGGAGTGCAGCTGCATGTTGTTGGTTCGATGTTTAAAAATCTGTACCTCGCATTCCCATTCCGCCATCTGAAGATCATGCGCCTTGTGAAGAAGATAAAACCCGATATTGTTCATGCACATTTCATAACAAAATTTGGGTTCCATGGGGGTTTGCTAGGATTCCATCCGCTTGTTATGAGTGCGTGGGGTAGTGATGTGCTTGTTATACCATGTAATTCTAAATTGCTGTGGCATTTCACAAAATTCAGTCTGAAAAAGGCTGATTTAATATATGCTGCTTCAAAAGATATCAGGGATAAAATAATAGACCATTTTGGAATATATTCGAAAAAGGTCAAGGTCAACACTCATGGCGTAGACGTTGGATTATTCCGCCCCATGCCTGAGAAATCGGCTCAAAGTGCGATAGTTGTATTTTCAAACCGAAACTTTTATCCAGTTTATAATATTAAAACACTTATTGATGCAATTCCTTTAACGATCTCGAAAAATTCAAATATTAAATTTTGGATCATGGGCAAAGGTCCAGAAGAAGAAGAATTGAAACAATATGCAATAAATATTGGTGTTAATCAATATATTGACTTTATTGATTGGATCGATTTTGAGGATATGCCTAAATACCTTAACTCTTGTGATATTTATATATCTACAGCAACATCAGATGGCACGCCGGTATCTATGCTTGAAGCTATGGCTTGCGGTCGACCGTGCATCATCACAGATGTAGGCGGCGTAAGTGAATGGATCAAAGATGATGTGACGGGTTTATTGGTAAAACCTGAGCAACCTGAAGAATTAGCAAATAAGATCATAGAATTGGCTGATAACAGCGAAAAAAGAACAACACTTGGAAATAATGCACATAATTTAGTTGTGAAATCTGCAAATAAATCTGCAATAATGAGCGATGTTGAATTAGATTATATAAATTTAGTTAATAAACATTCGAAAATTTAAACATAATTATCAGGATGATATTATGAAGATTCTAATCACAGGTGGACTTGGACAGGTTGGTTCCTATCTGACAGAGGAATTGTCAAAGGGTGGACATAATCGTGTCACAGTGCTGGATAATTTTTCAAGCAACATAAAAGACTTTGTGCCGCCACAGGACGTTACAGTCGTGGAAGGCGATATTCGTGGTAAAGAGCTTGTTGATGAACTGGTATCTAAAAGCGATGTTACCATTCATACTGCTGCACAGGTTAGTGTAGTAAACTCCATTGAGAACCCGATATATGATGCTGAGATCAATGTCTCAGGGACGTTGAATTTGTTAGATGCGGCAAGAAAGTGTGATATCAAGAGATTTATTTACATCAGCTCTGCTGCAGTGTACGGGGAACCGCAATATCTGCCAATCGATGAAAAACATCCAACAAATCCAATGTCACCTTACGGTTTAAGCAAGCTTACAGGCGAGAGATATGCAATGCTGTTCCATTCCCTTTATGAGCTACCTGTTGTGTGCCTGCGTCTTTTTAATATATATAGTCCACGGCAGAATTCGAACAGCCCATATTCAGGCGTTATAACAAAGTTCATCGAACGTGCAAAGGCCGGCAAACCTCCAATAATATTTGGTGATGGTAATCAGACGCGGGACTTTGTTAGTGTGCATGATGTCGTTGATGTTGTGGTTAAGTGTATTGAATGTGATGATGCAGTTGGAGAGGTGTTTAATGTGGGTACGGGCGTTATAACAACTGTGAATGAGCTTGCAGGGCTTTGTAGCGATATGGAACCAGAGTATAGGGAAGCGCAGAGTGGGGATATTCGGGATAGTTATGCTGATGTGGGCAAATTGAGAGAATTTGTTGGATGTGTTCCAGCACAATCCCTTGAAAATGGGTTGAAAGAGCTTTTATATTAAATTCGATATTGATGTATGAGGGAATGAGATATGAATTGTTTTAAAAGCAAAAAAATCCTTGTCACCGGCGGCACAGGTTCGCTGGGAAAAGAACTGGTGCGG
>JAUVKD010000206.1 GCA_030596385.1 Methanosarcinaceae archaeon
GGTTAAAACATAGTCAAGTCCGGCCTGGAATTCGTTTATCTGCACCTTTATCGATGACGCGCCGGTTGCTGTTAGAAGCACGACATCATTTGTACTGGTATCTCCATCGACCACGATCATGTTGAAACTTTTATCAACCGACTTTTTAAGACAACTGTGTAGCACACTGGCAGGAAGTATTGCATCTGTGTAGATAAACGAAAGCATTGTGCCCATATTCGGTTCGATCATTCCTGAACCTTTTGCAATTCCACCGATGCGTACGCCGCTGTCAAGTTCTACAGCTGATTCTTTAGAAACAAGATCAGTAGTCATTATAGCACGTGCTGCTGCATTGCTGCTATCCGGCGTACTGTCAAGTCTTTCTACAATTTCGCCGATGTGCTCACAAATCCAATGAATATCGAGTTTTCTGCCTATTATTCCTGTTGATGCCACAGCGACCAGTTCCTCTGGTACACCAAGTTGTTCTGCAACGATATGCGCCATTTTCTTAGCATCGGCAATTCCCTGTTCACCTGTGAATACATTCGCGTTTCCGCTGTTGGCAATAACAGCCGCGAGTTTACCGTTATTTGACAGTTTATTTCTGGTGACTATTAGAGGTGCTGCAATTATCCTGTTTCGTGTGAATACTCCTGCTGCGCTCCCCTCTGCAGCAATCACGGCAAGTCCCGTTTTCCCGGTTTTAATCCCACTGGCTCGAACGCCTTTTACCGCACATATCCCACCGTCCAGCTGTTTCATTTAAGCCACCTGATACTGAATATAATTCAAATTATAAACTGGATATTTAAATGTAAATGTAAACCTAAGCTTCTGCAAGCCCGCGAATTATATCACCGCGTGTGATGATACCTACAAGTTTCCCATCATCCATGACTGGAAGCCTGTTTACTTTATGTTTTATCATCATTGATGAGGCATCCTCAATTGAACTGTCTCCAGATATCGTGTACACTCTGGATTTCATTATGTCACTGACAGGCTTTGACCCGATGTCTGTGAGCATGTGTTTAGTATCTTCCCAGTTTATGAGTTCACGAATGGGGATCTCTATTACCTCAAATGGACTCGGCAACCATAATCCACCGTGCTCCGGCACTTCAAGCAGTTTCAAAAGGTCTGTTTCAGTCACAATCCCTATTATCCCATTCTCGTCAACCACGGGAAGACCACTTATGTTATGCTCCTTTAGGAGCTGTGCTGCACTGCTAATCTCATCATCCGGTCTGCAGGAAATTACATCTGAATTCATCACATTTTTTACATTCATATCTTCATCTCAGGCTAAACGCGGGTTGGATTTATTACCCGTTCCACTTGTTTAATAGTTATGTTAAGTAGGATAAGTATTTATTTGTTGTCTTGGCGCTATCAAGTTTGTACTATGGCGTCATTCTAACATCTATGCCAATAAAATGAAACCGTTGTGCATATACATTTAACACCACCGCCCCCTTTGATCGTTTTCTTTAAATTTTTCGAGTGTATGACTACAAATATTGTGATATGTGTCGTACCACACGAGATCACTGCCAGATCATCAATTCAACATTCACAACACTGCAATCCACTCTTTTGCAGATGGATTCCACCTGTGTATCCCTCAAAACCTTTGCATCGTCAAAGTCACTGCTATTAATAATGCCAGATACAGTGCTGTTAATTTCACCCGACATATCGGTCTTTAGCTGAAAAGCGATCTGTTCCTGCATCGCAAAGACCAAACCAGCTTCCACCAGCGACACCAAATCAGATAAAATTATATCTTCAGGTATATCCACATCCATACCCGCAATAGCATTGGCAGTATAATTAAGAATACATGCTGCAACCACCAGATCAGGATCAAGGACACCTTCCGGATCATATGAGGTCTTATTGATCGATACCATGTGCGCTGATGGGAACGTAGATCTTACGATCATCACTGCTGACCCCCTTGCAGCCGCATCGATGCTGTTATTAAATCCATCATGCAATTTTTCATGCATCATCTCGTTTGAAGAACTTCCAAGCGCATCCGATAACACAGGATCATTCACTGCTTCAAAAATATCATTCTTTGATATAACATAGGCAAATGGCAATGCGATTTTTGCATTTTGCCGTATAGAATCAGGTGGGGACGCATTCCCGACAATGATGTCACTTCCAAGCTGAAATCCTGAAACCGGATACCAGTGCGATTCAAACCGATAATTATAACGCCCTCCGATTTTGTTGTCAAGATATGATCGGATTATATTCTCTGTAACGGTCGAATGTTCCTTTGCCATAGGGTTCAGGTATATCCCTGAGCCGTTATTATCCATCATCAGATTAAGTGCCATGCTTTCTGCTAAAAAATCCGCAAAAGTCCTGTGATCCTGTTCCCTGCCAAAAAGCGTTTTTACGGAATTCTGCATAATGTTATTCGATGGCATTGAGATATTAACAAGCGCAAGCGGCTCAATTTGGTATTCAAATTCATCCGACCTGATACTAAGCAGCGACTTTAACAGGTGCGTATCAAACTCCTGTATTGCAGTATATTCGGCGGCTTCATACTGGTTATCGGCTATGATTGACGGCATAAGTATTACGGCTGCAATAGATACCATCACAAGAAAGAACAGTGCATCGATTGTGGATGAAAACGCCGCCTGGTCTGTGAAAAAACTATTAGAATTGTTGCTATTATGCCGACTATTTATCCCATGTCCTGATTTCTCTGGTGTCATACCCATCCCCTTTTCCTCATTTTAACTGTCAGGGTACCGGGAACCGATTCCACAGAATCCATTTCAATAACCACGGGAACCGATGCTGCTATCAAATCACCGCATAA
>JAUVKD010000094.1 GCA_030596385.1 Methanosarcinaceae archaeon
CACAGCTTTGGTCTCTTTGGTATCATACTTTGCTTTTACTTCTTTGGTTTTCTCATCCGCAGTCTCTTTATCTGTGCCCTCAACCTTGCTTTTGTCAATGCTATGGTTTTCGGGAACTTCTTTTAAAACATTCACTTTATCGTCTGCTTCGACTATTATTTCGTGCATATTTTCCGCATCATCAGAATTTCTAACAACTGTGCCCGTATCCGCATGCTCTGATGTATTTTCTCCACCCATTGCCTCCGGCACCAATTCCTGCCTGGTATTTTGTATCGGATTTGTGAAATCCATACCCTTAACCAGTTTATTGATACGCATTTCAGTTTCGACATCGATCTTGGTCTTGACAATAAGCATGTCCCTTACAATTTCATCAATTACCAAACCCGCGCTGGTTAGTTCCATCTTTTTGATCTCCATTTTGACTGCCTCATCCGGGTCTGAAAATGAAACGCTAACCTGTGCGCTGTTTGTAATCCCATCAACTGCGCGCATATCCCTTATTCTTGGAACCAGCGTGCCTTGCTTTAATAAAAACTCCTCGACCTCGCTGAAAGATACTATTATATCCGGGTTCCCTGATATATCTACAAATACAACCTTGTCTGAAACATCGTGCTCTTTGATGGCAGCAAATATATTCTCATGCGCTTTTGCATCCTCTTCCAATAGCACTTCTATAAACTCAAATTCACGTGTCAGAATATTACGCCGACTGATATCAATGCCTGAATGATCTATTGAAATAATATTGTATGACCGCGTTTCACGCTCTGCAGCACTGTTACGTTCAGTGCTTCCGCAATAGGTTACCCAGGTATCTCCTACCTTTGTTTTCTCATGTTTGTGATAATCCCCAAGAAGCAGCGCGTGAACCTTAAAGGGAAGCGACTGTATCACTTCTTCACAATCCCATTCACCAAATGCAAACGGTTTCATAAGCTGGTGCATCACAAGTATATTGTATTCATACCCGGACTGTGGCTTATCCCTTGCACTGTCAAATACCGAATAATCAAAAATCGGTATCTTTGATTTAGCAACGCTGTCAATACCATATACTGCCACCCCTTTTATTTCAAAAGGCACTGTGCCAAGCCGTATTGCAAGACCCATGTTGTCAAGCAGGTCAAGCCATTGTATGTGCTGCTTGCTTTCGTGATTTCCGACAATTGCCAGAAAAGGAATATCCGAAGCCTTGAGCCTTGAAAGAATTTCCATGGTATCCATGACATCCTCAAGTGTGGGATTCCTTGAATCAAACAGGTCTCCTGCATGGATAACAGCATCCATTTTCATCTCGATGGCATCATCTATGACTGCATTAAACGCATCCAGAAAATCCTGCCTGCGCACATCACTATGATACTGACGATAACCAATATGGGTATCTGCGGTGTGGAGTAATGTTATTTTACGGTTCATGTGTGGTTCTACTATATTTACAGGTGATATTAAAATTGCTGTATTTAATGTTTAAGGCTTTGTTATAGTAGCCTGAGGTCGTTGTCGACCCCTATTTCGAAACTAAACAACAACCTGTCCAAGGAAATACCCCGCAGTTGCACCCGTTATTTCAACTTCATACATCTGCCCTGGCAAGAGATTATCGTCTTTTATTATTACTGGTTTATATGAATCCGTGCGTGCCATAAATCCCTCAAACTTAGCCTCTTTTGACACAAATACCATCCCCTTCCAGCCGATCATATGCTTTTTCGATTCGAATTTAATCTCATCGCAAACACGATGCAGCTTATTTGAACGGTTTACCGTAATCCTTGAATCAATATTGCGATATCCCCATGCTTTCGTATATGGGCGCGGGGTGTAACGTGAAATATTAACCTTGTCGGGCCTATACTCCCGGACCCATTCAACAGTTTTTTTAAAATCCTTATCCTCCTCTCCAGGGAAACCTACTATTATATCGGTAAACAGTGTAATATCGTCGAATTCGCTCCGAAACCTCGTGATTATATTATCAACATCTTTTATGGAATAAAAACGGTTCATACATTTTAACACATCAACCGATGCCGATTGAATTGGAATATGTAACAATTTGTATATCTTTTTATTAGAAAATGCTTCTACAATGTCATCAAGGATCGATATTATTGAAAATGGATACATCATGCCAACACGAACCTAGAAATCACCCGGAATGGCAGTTACCATTTTCAAAAGTTTAGGCAGACGTATATCAATATCCATTCCATATTGTCCGTTATCCTGCGACGTGAGCCATATTTCCCGACAGCCTTCATTGAGCGCATTTTCAATGTCCGAAACGATCGATTCGGGATCAAACGACCTCAAGCGACCACGTGCAAGTTTCACGATACAGTAAGTACATCTGTAATCACATCCCTGTGATATCTGGCAAATATGTATATTCGGATTGAAGCGAACTCTTCCGGTGTTCAAAAATCCTTTTGGCTCTGGTGTGAATATCTCAATACGTTTACCCGGCATCAAGTTATCATCCAAAAAGTACTTTTCAATGCCATCTAACACATCTCCAATCCTTGATATCGAATTTACACCAAGTATATGTGACCGGGGATTGTTCTTTAATATTGAATCCAGCTGAACCTGTGGCATACAGCCTGTGACAACAACCTCAATACCCTTTTTACCATATTCCCTTATCTTATGGAGTATCTTCTGCTCGGTAGCGTATTTCACAGTACATGAATTCAAAACAACAACTTCAGCATCATTTTCACAAACCAGTTTATGGCCCATCCGCATGATGGAATCCATCATGATCTCTGCTGAAGCCTGATTGGCTGAACATCCATATGTAGAAACATGTACTTTCATGCAACTTAGAACATATTATATAATTAGTATGTGATGTTCACATCAGACGAATCGGTGTTTCTTCCTTATCTACAATGTAGATAGTATCTGTAAACTTCACAACACCCGAACTTCCCATTGATACACTGTGTACCCTTGCATCTCCGCCGCCAAAGAGATTTACTTCTTTTAAAAATTGACCGGGGGTAATTCCTGTTGCTGCAAAGATCACATCTTTACCTGGTACAAGTTTGTTGGTATCCATCACATCATTAATATTGTCTCTGGTAATACCCATTGTAATCATTCTTGGCATCATTTCCTCTTTTTCTTTTGCGATCATCTCATCTGATTTACCATTTGCATCATTTGGAAGTACAAGTCTTGCAATTATCTTTCCGCCAAGTATTTTCATCGCAGCTGCTGTAAGCACAGCCTCCCCCGAACCGCCAGCACCCATGACAACATGTACACCTGATCCTCTAATCGCAGTTGCGATTCCAGGCATCAAGTCCCCATCCGAGATCAAACTGACCCGTGCACCCGATGCACGTATCTCCTCTATTTTTTTTTTGTGGCGTTTCCTATCAAGTATGACAACCACAAGTTCATCGATATTCCTGTTAAGTGCCTTTGCAACAATTTGAAGATTATGAGCAACCGGTGCATCAAGATCGATCTTCTCACCAGGATGGTCTTTTTCGTATCGTACTACGTCGCCACCAACAACGATCTTGTCCATATATACATCCGGACCATGGAAAAGACCGCCTGGTTCTGCCATTGCCATCACTGCAATGGAACCCGGGATACCGTTAGATGTAAGATTTGTACCTTCCAGCGGATCGACTGCAATATCCACAATAATGTCACCCTTTCCAGTCCCCACCTCTTCGCCAATATAGAGCATCGGCGCTTCATCACGCTCGCCTTCCCCTATTTTGATCACGCCTCTCATATCAAGTTCATTAAGCATCCTGCGCATCGCCTCAACAGCAACGTGGTCTGCAAGCATCTTGTCCCCGCGTCCCATCTGGTATGATGCTGCAATAGCGGCAGCTTCTGTTACATGTAATAGTCTTGGAAGCAGTGCCTGTTCAATAGGTCCGGCACCATTCATCATATTTTCAGCAGTTTTTGGGTGAGTCATAATTATCATCTCTTCTGATTCAATATTTCAATGTGCCACAATGTATTAATCATTTCTATTATCATTTTAATATATCAACAAGAGCAACGCGCTCGATCACAAGTTTTGGGATCTTATCCTCACCCACAACTTCTATCTCGGGTTCCGTAATGTTGAACTTTGAAATGATCGATTCACGCTTGGATGCGGAATAATCAATGAGAGGTCTTTCATTAATTATTTCTAAAATATTATTTGATGCCAATGAAACATCTTGCTTATCACCAACAATAACAAATGCTGCCCGGTTATCACCTTCGTGAAGCCCGATAGAAAACGCCTTCTCTATCTGTCGCTCACCTGCTGCATAGCGCATGATCTCAACCCCGAAATCATTTGCGACATTTATGTGTGTTTCCATTGCAATAGTGGCTTTTTTAACAGCAAAGCGGATGTGTTGTTCTCCTGCGATCTTATCAGCATCTAATGCCTGGATTATGACACTATTCAAAGATGATATTTTATTAAGGGTTCTTAAAAACTCACTCAAATTTTTGATTCTAACAAGTCCACTTATTATTTTTATATCCATAACTTGCAGATTGGAATGTTATTGAATAAGGATGGCGGTTGGGTATCAGATTAGCCATTTCCACATAAATTTCAAAGAGTCTATAAAGTCAAAACATTCTGTACTGAACATTTTACATTATAATAAAAAATTATAAAAAGTATAATTATATAACACTTGGTAGGTTGTGAGTAATATTACAGAAACGACAATAAAAATCATAATGGAAGAACTACTAAGTATAAATTCAACTATAAAAGATCTTAAGGATCAGGAAATCCTTCAGAGTACTTCGAATCATCTCGGAACATATTTTCACAGATTGGATTCTCTGGCTGCATTGGATATTGATGATCAATTTGCAGAAGAAACAATTTGTAATCCTGAATATAATTCATTAATTAAAGAGATTGTTAGATTTAGAAATTTATACAGTTTAAAACTTGAGATTGAAAATGCAAAATCTATACTGGCCAGTGGAAATCCATGGGATGTTCTGCATAATTTCACTCATTATCACAATTATATTCAATTATCCGACACTGAATTTCAGGAATCCGAACTTAAATCAGGCGACACTGTTGTTTTTCTTGGGAGCGGACCGCTACCTTTAACGCTTATAGTTCTTTGTCATTTACACGGACTAAAAGGAATCGGGATTGAACAGGACTCAGATAGGGTAGAACTCTCAAGAAAGGTACTGGAGAAACTGGGACTTTTAGATCAGATCCGGATTATACACGGAAACCACGTATCCTCTTCAAAATGATTGGTAATTCCGAAAATCAACAAATGCATTTCCACTAATCTGTCAATA
>JAUVKD010000109.1 GCA_030596385.1 Methanosarcinaceae archaeon
AACTCACGAATGCTTCACGCAAAATGGAGCAATCAGGATGTTGAACTTGAAGATGCGTCCGGTGTTGTACCAATTACGTATTCACCAAAGCATTTCGTGAACGCTGTCCAGTGGGGGATCGGATTGGAACTTGCACTACTTGTTAAGGATCCATGGAAAGTTATGTTCACAACCGACAGCCCCAACGGCGGTTCGTTCGTGAATTATCCGGAGGCATATACATTCCTGATGAGTGCAAAGAGACGTGCTGAGATTATAGAGGGATTGCCGGAGATGGCGCTTGGTCGCATGAACATTCCTGGAATTGATCGTGAACTTGACCTGTATGAACTTGCGATCATGACACGTTCTATGCAGTCAAAGATATATTGCATGGATACGAAGGGACACCTTGGTATTGGTGCTGATGCGGATGTTGCGATCTATGACCTCAAACCCGATTCAGTCGATACATCTGTTGAATATGCGGCTGTTAAAAAAGCATTCAGTGGTGCATCATACACCATAAAGGACGGCGAAGTGGTTGTGAAGGACGGCAAGATCACAATGACCCCGGAGGGTAGAACGTACTGGGTGAATGCAAAAATGCCACAGGCGATCACCGATGCTATGCAGGTTGATCTTGTCCAGAAGTTCAAGAGATATTATACTGTAAATCAGGCGAACTATATGGTAGAGGATGCATATCTTCCGCATCCTGTTGATGTCATTACGGAGGCGATCTAAATGCAGACAGTTACACTTTCACTGAAAGAGAAGAACGCAATACCGATCGAAGCCGATGCTATTAACCCTGACAATTTCGCATCAAAGTCAAAGGATGATATTTCGGCGATTATGGTATGGTATGGTAATGCCCAGTCCCCTGTCGGCGACCTATTCGATGTTTCGGTCGATGGTTCTGATAGCACAGAGAATACAAAGATCGTTATCAATGGTGATCTATCACGCGTAAAACGCATTGGACAGGATATGTCTGCTGGCGAAATAGTTATCAACAGCAATGTGGATATGCACTGCGGCTCGAACATGAAGGGTGGCAAGATCACTATCAATGGAGATGCTGACAGTTGGCTTGGATGTGAGATGAAAGGCGGCGAGATCGAGTTGAATGGTAACGGCGGCTATTACGTAGGCGGAGGATACCGTGGCGAAGCCTGCGGTATGAAAGGCGGTAAGATCACAGTCACGGGCAATGTCAGGGATTACCTTGGCGAGCACATATGTGGCGGCGAGATCGTGGTCAAAGGTAATGCAGGATTGCTTCCTGGAATCTCAAATAGTGGCGGCAAGATCGTTATCGAAGGTGATACGACAATGCCTGCTACCGAGATGATGAGCGGAACCATCATTATCAAAGGTACAGTGGCAGAGATCATGCCAACATTCAAAGAAGACGGCACAGAAGAGGTCGATGGTGTGACATACCGCAAGTTTTTGGGTGATGTCAATATTGCTGGCAGCAAAGGTTTGCTGCTGATCAAGTAAATAATATGTAGATATTTGGCGCGCTGTGAGCGCGCTTTTCTTTTTTTATTGTGCTCTTTTATGTAGTTTTGATGTCAAGACAATCCTCCGTAGGCGATTGTATTGTTTTTTGTTAAAGGCACAACAATCACATTTATGCACCGATCTTACCACAGATATACAAATACCGTTTTTAAGTATGGTTGAATAGTCATGTATTTTTTACACCTGTTTGGACGGTAGATACATCTGCGTGTGTTTGCGGAATTTTGAAACGAAACGAAGTAATGAATAAGATCTGACACCGCTCCGCCCGCTATCGTCTTGTGTAGGGAAGCAAATCAATGCAATGGTTATACAAACATGCATGTTCTGCTTATGAAATCGGAAACTATGGGAATATATGCTTTAAATTTGATTTTAAAGTATATACTGGATTTATTGATCAAAAAGTGGAATAATTCATTTGTAAGTACGAAATTGAGTTTAATTAGATCCGACTCTCATTCCCTCTATCCGGTGATTTGAGATTATGTTTTCAATATTATTCTCCATCTTTGATTAGATGGTTTCGATAAAATGTTGATATACAGCTCAAATAACCAGACCCCATACAACAATCCCTCTGCAGGTGATGCGTTCTACTACTACCAACTACCTGCATTGCTACGTGGAATTAATTATCATTGTTATGTTGATAAAATCCGAAAATCCTTATATTATATTTTAGACTAATCAAGTATCAGTGACCGAATGGAAACCTACGCGCAAAAATGTGTCAGATTTCCGTCAAGATCATCATAAATATTTAGAATGAGGTGAAGATTATCACAGAAAAAAAGCCAATAAGGATTGCAGTGGTCAGGTGCGATATAGTGTCAGAAGTCTGTCCGGGTACCGGGTGTTTCATGGCATTCAATAAACGGAAGATGTACTTCAAAGATTATGACGAAAATACGGAGATGATAGCCTTTTTCACATGCGGAGGTTGTTCAGGACGCCGGGTTTATCGTCTGATAAAATCAATAAAGAAAATCGATGTTGATGTGGTTCATTTGAGTTCATGCATGCAGAGGAGGGATTACCAGATATGTCCGAATATCGATTCGATCAGAAAAGCAATAACCGATGCCGGAATAAAGATTATTGAAGGTACACATCACTAAAGGGAGATGAGATAAATGGTAAAACGTATGATCGTACATATAGATGAAGATAAATGTACTGGCTGTGGAAAGTGTGTATCCCCTTGTGCCGAAGGCGCTATCCGGATAATCGATGGCAAGGCAAAGGTCGTATCAGAAGAACTTTGTGACGGTATGGGATTTTGTATCGGAATATGCCCGGAAGGTGCAATTACTATTGAAGAACGACAAACTGTCGAATTCAATGTCAAAAAGGCGGAGGCACATCAAAAGACCACGGACATTTCAATCAAGTGCTTTAGTTGTGGTGAGGGTGAGGATACAAGGTATCTCCTTGCGATGCGGCATAAAATGGAAAGTCTCTGGGTCTGCACGCGCTGTCTCCCGACACTTATACATGGGTGATGAATTCTATGGATATCACAATCGAATTGACTGCGCCGGTTGACAATATATGTGATTATACATTCGATTTCCACTGGCAGAACAATCATCTTGACCCGATGTCGGTTGTTCCTGACCAGTCAGGTACACAGTTCACCTACTACGATATAGTGGGTGCCCTTAAGGAAGGGAGGAACATTTACATAAAAGGCGATGTAGGCGCACGGTTTGCCTATAGTCATGGTGTTGACCTGAAACATTCCGGCGGAAGCGGTAATCCCGGATATGCAGGACGTGTGTTCGTTTGCGGAAATGTTGGTGAAGAAGCGGGAATGGGTATGGTGTCGGGGACGCTATATGTAAGTGGAGATGTGGTAGAGCCTCTGGGTAACATAATTGAGGTTGTGTCTGATATGCAGGGATACAAAAAGTTCCGTTCGATAACTGATATACTTTGCAACGGTCTCGGTGCTGATACGCTTGTTTTGAATACATTTAATGAGAAGGAGCGGCGTTTGACACTGGATGATGGCATTGTTCGGGGAACTATCGGTGCACGGTGTGATTGTATGGCAAGTATTATTGTCGAAGGTGATGCCTACAATGGCACAGGCTTGCTTATGCGGCATGGTACGATTACTATAAAAGGCGATGGTGGAATGAATACGGGTGCACACCTGAGCGGTGGAACAGTTATAGTGCTTGGCACGGTTGGTGAATTTGCAGGTGCGTACATGAAAGGCGGCGTGTTGGTGTTCAAAAACGCAAAAGGATATGTCGGTGCAGAGATGAAAGACGGTGTGATATATTCAAATAAGAAGGTTAAAACAAGTCCGCCTTCCGGTAAGTCGAAGATGAAGGGGAAGGACAGCGCTCTTATTAGAAATTTGCTTGATATCGGACGCGTGGAATCAATGCTCTACAACAAGTATGAGGTCGAGGAAGAAAAGGAGAAATACATCACTGTTCACATGCGGGATGGTTCGGTGGTAAGAAGAAAAGTTGAATAACTTTATATTGGTTTTAATCTTAATGTAAAATGGAGACAAATAATATGGGAATAGTAAAGATTATAGAGACAATAGGTTCGTCCCCGAATAGCTGGGAAGAGGCATTGAAAAATGCAGTGGACGATGCATCGGAACTTCCGATATTCAAATCAAAGAAGAACATCACAAAGGTTAACGTAAAGAATTTCGATGTGGATGTTGAGAATAACAAGATCAGTCTCTTTAAATGCAGGGTAGAGATACTGCTTGAGTGAATAACGTAAAAGCAAAGAAATTGGTCATGCCGTCTTGTTAACAGTGAAACTTTTGGTGCCTACTATCTGAGTTTTACTACTATATCGTGCTTTTACCCCAATATTTCAGCAATTCATTTTTACGTTCCGGAGTGGCAAATCGAACTGTGGATCAATGACTGCAATCAGACTTAGTGGATAAAACACAAAGCATAGAAGGATTATAATGAAGATTCATACTCTCCAATTACACAATTTTCGTAAATTTGAGGATAATACA
The DNA here is from genome assembly GCA_030596385.1 of Methanosarcinaceae archaeon. GTDB lineage: Archaea > Halobacteriota > Methanosarcinia > Methanosarcinales > Methanosarcinaceae > Methanovorans. Next base: position 4,520 of record JAUVKD010000109.1, read on the forward strand.
TTCCAATTTCATCCGGATTTTACGGTTTTGGTTGGAGATAACGCATCAGGCAAATCATCCATACTTGATGCATTGGCAGTCATGCTTGGAACCTATATTCCAAAATCCAAAGCTGGACTTGTACTAGTTGGAATCAAAAAAAAAGATGCCAGATTGAGGATATTTGAAAAATATGATCAGATCACTCTGGAGCAACAAAAACCTACATTTCTGAATGCACAGGGAACTTTACATGGAACGGACATCGAATGGAAAAGAAATTTAGGAGACCGGGGCAAAGATGCTCGTAATATTATTTTAGTTGGGGAGAACGATTTTACGGATGTAAGTAATGGTAAAGATGTAGATTTACCCATTCTACTGTATTATGGAACTGATAGATTGTGGAATTTACCTCGTAAGCTACCTCGTGAGGTTGCAATCGGAACGCCGGGTTCAAGAACAGTTGGGTATAAAAATTGTCTG
>JAUVKD010000096.1 GCA_030596385.1 Methanosarcinaceae archaeon
GAACGTGCACTCAGGCAACTCATGAGGATCCAGGTTCCGAAAGACATCAATATTGAGATCATACTTCAGAATTAATGCTGTGTAGTTATTGATGTTCAATAACTATTTAATTTTAATTGTTTTTGGTTACAGATATATTTTGGTATTTATCTGTAACAATTCACTTCCCTTTCACATATTATATTTCTAATGTATTATTGACTTGTATTACGGATGGTGTATGAATCACTTGTATCTAGTTAACCATAATATTGCTAGATAGAAAAGGTTACTACAAAATGTCATACGTGCGCAGCGCGACACGTTTAAACACCATGAACATGAAATCCAAAATTGATTTCAAGCGATGTCACATTTATAGGTTTGGATTGTGTATTTGGCAGCAGTGAAATGCGTATCCTTCGGCGCTGTGACAAGAAAGTCATATCTTGAATTGCCTCAAGGCGACTCTTTTCATTTGGAGTAATCTTCATGTAAGATTTGTCAATGGTGACGTTTGGGCAGCAATTATCGTTTTGCCCCCAACCGAATTTATTTTATTATAATACCCCGCAGCTCTGCTTTGAGAAAATTCATATTCCACGATCATGTTATTGCTACAGCTATTTTGGATAGAATATTGCATCCTTATACGACCATCAATATTAAGGGCGAAAGTTAGGCTGAAGTAATGTAAGAAGCATGGGTTAGTAACCATGCAAAAACGAGAAACATTTTTAAAATTTTGAGGAAATGTAAGGGCAACTATAATAAGGGTGGGGAATTTAAAACCGTCATGAATGGGGATTTTCACACCGCCGTTGACTAGTGGACTGTGCCATTTTTAATATATGTTATACACTATCTTGACCACTATCAATTTCAAGTAATTGTTCATCCTCATATATCTGCGATTGAATGCATCCATAATGATTTTTTGCGCATTCGTCATGGCCGTAAATTTCGGTCGTGTCCCAAGTCACGTGACCTAATGTGCTTTTACCATCGTTCAAGTCCGCTACTGATATTGATTCAGAGCAACATACTTGAAATATGTCTACAGTCTTGCAGCACAACGATTATTATGGAAAGTCACGATTTCTGGGGCACGACCTAAATTTCAGTATTCAGTATTTATTTTCTTTTAGACCTAACTTCCCAATTTCATATCTCTCCAATATACGATAAACTTTACTCACACTACCCACATCAATCCTATTTTCCCTGATCTTGTTAGTGATGGTTACATCCAGTAAATAACTCAGAATGCATATCGTATAATGTGCATGGACATTCATTCATATTAACAAATGTCGACTGTCTCAACGGAGTTCCTGAATGGAATATTGATATTCCAGACCGTTTTAGATGAGTCGCACTTTCCGCAGGTATATGCAAATTTCAAACATTTTTCCTGATACTTGTTTTGAATATATGTGATATTTTATATTTATACTGTACATGCATATACACATGGTGAAATGACAATATTCACCCACTTAATGTTGGAGAGATCCTGTTTTAGTATACAATTTGCAAACTTCAGTAGAAAATTGACATATATAATTCTAAACCATTTTTACGCATTTTTTAAAAACAGCAATTAGCCGACATGATTTAATGTTTAAGAAAAAGATTTACTTTTGAGATTTACCTGCGAAAAGTGCGTTTTATGATGTTTAGAATGCGCCGCCTGCGGCGGTATTGCTGTGCGGGGGCATTACAATATGGGCTGTGCATAGGAATTTTATCGAAACCATCTATACAAATACGGTTTCAATAATACTAATCTCATTTTCCCCGGTTTTTTGAAGTGGATACCGAATATGGTATATAATGGGTCAAACGTTGCGACAACACACATAAATATTCTCTACAATGTAGCACGACTCACTATAGTCTGATAATACACCTTAACTTTTAAATTCATTCAACCCATCGATAATTGCATCATATTTCAGGGAGACCCTCTTAATCAAATCGGCTTCAAGGTTTCTATGGGTCGGAACAAGAATATCTGCATCTTTCCCCACCTCAACACCCACACTCGATGTCTCGTAATCAGGCGCGATCAGCACGCCGTTTGCAGACACACCTATCCGCAGATCATTTATAATCTTTGCAATCATATCAGTTGCAGGTTGCACCTTCTTGCTTATCACAAGCGCCTTTGAAGCATACCTCTCCTTTAACCCTTCCAGGCATTCGATACACTCCTGCGCTTTTGTCTTATCATATGCACCTTCAAGAGCCCTTATCGCATCGATCAGGTCAGTGAATGTCGTAGAACTGACCTCTATTATCTCGCCGTCATAATATTTACGTACGCGCTCAGAATATCCTTTGGAGATTACCAATTTGTAAACATCTGCAAGTTTATCGACCTCGTCTTCTGTAGGGTCATATGCATTGATAACTCTATACTCATCGATCCCACACATTCCCATCAGGGATTCATACATAGGAGTAACTGCCACAAACTTTCTGCCAAGCCATCGGTCAAGTCCACTTTGCTGGCGTGAAAGATCAACGATCTTTTTCTTAATGGTTTCAGGGTCATTAGACTCAAGTTCGAAATAATCGGCAAACATCGGTGTTGTCCGGAGCAGTTTTGTCCTCCCGTGTGCAACAGCCGCAATAAATCCACGCTCCTTCAACTCCCGTATGTGGTCATATGCTGCATTGCCGCGCATATCAACAAGATCAGATTGAATCACAGGCTGGTGGTATGCGATCATCGAAAGTGTTCGCAGCATCGGGGCACCAACCTCCTTTGGTGCGAGCGGGCGCACAAGGTCAGTGTATTGGGGTTTGACCTGCATCACGTATCGATCACCAAGATCGATGATCTCCAATCCGCACTCACGCTCTTTGTATTCTCTTATGAGTGATTGAGCAATCGGATCTACCCTTTTTTTCGGTTTATTGATGATCTTTGAAAGTGTAAGGACATCCAATGCTCTTCCTGCAGCAAATAGTGAAGCTTCGATCGTTTCTTTATCATTCATTTATTATCTTCCTTCCAAGCATCATCAACCAGACTACCGCCTGGATGGATATACAGTTCTCCGAACAGTTCTTTTTGAGAAAGCATAATCTTTTTATCAGTAGCAAGAAACAGCAATGAGATATACGTCATAACTTTTTCCGACCGATCCCCGTTCACAATATCCGAAAATAGTACACAAGTCCTGTCCTTGAACAAATTCGTAAGTTGTTCGCCCATAATTGCAACACGCTCCATAATGTTCTCTTCATGCGCTATACCAAGAACCTCATCGATTGTGGCGGTTTCCGTTTCAATAACCTTGCGGATTCGCAACCTTTCCCTGCGTTTAAATTCCACATTCTCCGCCTTTTTAAGTTCATTGATCAATTCCTGCATGGTCACAGGTCTGGTTGCAACGCGCCGTATGGGAAATTTTGGGATCGGATAATCTTCAATATCATAGAAATCCATCTCATCATCAAATCCGAAATCATCATCTTCATCTTCCTCCACAACAATCCCTGTGGATTTCATGCGAAGCAGTATCGCTGCATACAGGAGTGTCCTGCCTGATATACGCAGGTCCATAATCTTCATATCTTCAATATATGCAAGAAACCTGTCGGTGATGTCCACAATATCGATATCCCAGGGATTTATATCATCACTTTTCACAAGATTGAGCAAGATCTCGACCGGTTCATTTAGCACATCCCCGGATAATTCAAGTTGTTCCCCTTTAACGCCAAGAGAGCGAAGCATATCAATAAAACCGGAATCAAGTGTGTTTATGGCTGGTGTCGGAATCGTTTCTCCGAATATATCATGCGATGTCCGGTTTATTTCCACAACTTTCACACTTCCAATCATTTCCATATTTTTCACCGCTATCGTATCATTATTGTAGCATTAGCATCAACATAATCATTATTGTAGCATTAGCATCAACATAATCATTATTGTTAATATTTGTATTATTATTAATATTTGTATTATTATCAATATTACTTACATTAATATTGTTATTATGTTTTTATTCATAATAATATCACATTTGTATAATAAGTAACATCAACGTTACCAGTAACTGCTCAATATAATTTCACACCCGTGATACTTGTGATATTGTTTTCCTGCATTGCCACTCCTATTGTTCGCTTTGCAGCTTCGATCATCGGTTTTCGGAGAGATACCACAATAAATTGTGCATTATCCTTATATGAATTTACACGCTTTGCCACTCTCTCGGCATTCACACTGTCAAGGAACATATCGATCTCATCAAATGCGTAGAACGGTGCAGGCCGATACTGCTGGATCGCAAACACAAACGCAAGTGCAGTCAGGCTTTTCTCTCCTCCTGACATCGCTTCAAGACGCTGTAGGGTCTTATCCTTTGGCTGCGCTTTTAATGTCATGCCACCTGCAAAAGGATCCTCATAATCATCCAGAACAAGTTCACCGGTCCCATCTGAAAGTTCATTGAAGATAACCTTAAAGTACTTGTTAATACCATTGAAAGTTTCCATGAACGCATCTTTCTTGAGTTTCTCATATTGCCCGATACGCTCAAGTATCTGCTCGCGTTCAGTGACAAGGATATCACGTCTCGTCTTAAGATCAGTAAGCCTGATTTCAACCTCGTCATACTCATCGATCGCACGCATATTAACAGGTTCCAGATGTTCCATGGCACGTTCAATGGAGTCTATCCTCGTGCGCACGGTTTCATAGTTTGGCACCTCTTCACTATCCTCAATGCCGCGCCTCTCAAGTTCCACTGCAAGTTCTGTGATCTGCTCAAACAGTGCGCTGCGGGTTGCATCAAGTGCAATCATATGCCTATTTCCGTCCTCGAATTTCTGTTTAATAGAATTAAACTGTGCCTTAATAGCTCCATATTCAGCCTGCTTACGGATACGATCCTGCTGAAGTTCCTTTAGCTCTTCTGCCAGTTCCTGCTCACGCTCCTGTTTCTTAACAAGTGCATCCTCAAATTCAATGATCTTATTCTTAAGAGCAGAAACACGCTCCTTGTGCGTGGATTTTTTCACATCCATCTCCTTGATAATCCTGCGGTTCTCTTCTGCCCTTGCAGTTGCGTATTCATGATTAAGTTTCAGTGCATTTAATCCGGCTTCAATATCACGCACGCGCCCTTCAAGTTGTCTGATCTCCTCATCAATAGTCTCTGCCTGTTCATTGAGTTGTGGAACCTCGGAACCGGATAACTTGTCTTCAAGCACAACAATCTTTTTTTCGAGTTCCCGGATGAGTTCATTCTTTTCATCCTTTTGCACGACAACCTCGTCCATCTC
>JAUVKD010000063.1 GCA_030596385.1 Methanosarcinaceae archaeon
CCGATCAGAATTAATCGAACTGCCATATCTAACGTCAGTCAGGAAAAAACTCCTGACTCCACTATTATTATGATAAGGCGGTGATAAAGGTGATTAAGAATCCACACCATTAAGGTGAGGAAGTTTTATAATGTACACAATGATATATAAGTATATCCTATATGGTTACCCACATTGAATAATTACTTGAATATGCCATTTGTGACAACTTCAATTAAGGCTTGAGTTGACATAATATAAGTTAAATCAACATCAAACTACCAAAGGAAGCAGCCATACAATTACACTCTTGTATATAAGCATGTTGCACGCACTCTGAAAAAAATACCATATTGAAGCTACAACAACGTTTTCTTTTTATACTATAATCGATTTAACTTTCTTGATTATCATGACAATCAAAACAAAACTGAGGGATCGATTTTTACGTCACTGAAACAATTCAAAACGCACAAGTAAGCATTTTTGACACAACCCTGCGTGACGGGGAACAGACACCGGGCGTCTCACTGACCCCACAACAAAAGATAGAAATCGCACATCAACTCGATAAACTCGGAGTTGACATCATCGAAGCAGGTTTTCCCATAGCATCCATAGGAGACAAGGAATCCGTCAAATCAATAGCAAACGCAGGATTGACGCTTGATGTATGCGGTCTTGCACGCGTCCTCACAAAAGATTTGGATACATGCCTTGACTGTGGCGTGGACATGATACACATATTTGTATCCACCTCCGACATCCAGAGAATACATACTATAAAAAAAAGCCGTAAAGAAGTAGTCGAAATGGCTGTTACATCCGTAGAATACATCAAAGATCATGGCGTCAAATGCATGTTCTCTGCAATGGATGCAACACGGACAGATCTTGACTATCTCCTTGAAGTGTTCAAAGCCGTCGAAAACGCAGGCTGCGACATTATCAACGTACCCGATACAGTCGGCATAATGGTACCGTCTGCAATGTACACCCTCATCAAAGAAATCGACGAAAACATTAACATTCCAATTGATATACATTGCCACAATGACTTCGGACTTGCAGTTGCAAACAGCCTGCTTGCAGTTGAAGCAGGCGCCAGACAGGTACAAGTAACGATTAACGGACTGGGTGAGCGCGCAGGCAATGCAGACCTTGCAGAAACCGTGATGAGCCTGCATTCCATATACGGCGCGAAAACAAACATCAATACAGAATATATAGTCGAAACTTCACAAATGGTCGAAAAATACACAGGCGTGCGCCTACCTCCGCACATGCCAATCGTTGGAGAAAATGCATTCGCACATGAATCGGGAATTCATACCCACGGTGTACTTGAGAGAAGTGACACATTTGAACCCGGTATCATGACACCTGAAATGGTAGGCCATACAAGACGCATCGTACTTGGCAAACATGCCGGAAAGCACGCAGTCAAACAATCACTTGAATCAACAGGCCTTTATCCGACAGATGAACAACTTGCAGAGATATTGAGCCAAATAAAAACAATCGCAGATAAAGGCAAACGCATCACGGATGCTGACCTTTATGCAGTAGCCTCAGTGATCCTTGGCAAAACCGCATGTAAAGAAAGGATCAAACTCAAAGAACTCTCAGTAATGACCGGCAACATCACCACTCCGGCTGCTGTAGTAAAACTTGTAATCAATGATACGGAAATGATATCCTCAAATATAGGTATCGGCCCTGTTGACGCCGCACTCAATGCAGTACGGAACATAATCGGGGAACACGTAAGAGTTAAAATAAAAGATTTCAGGATAGAAGCAATATCAGGTGGTTCCGATGCCCTCGCAGAGGTAACCATCGGTGTAGAGGACGAAAAGGGACGGATCGTTACAGCGCACTCGGCAAGTGCCGACATTGTGATAGCATCCGTAGATGCGCTGATCACAGCCATCAATATGCTGTACAAATGATTAAAATATGTGACACAGGAAGATGATCGATTCCCACTGCCATCTTAATTTTCCCCAATTTAACAGCGACCGTCATGAAACAATTAAGCGTGCGCTCAGTACTGGCGTTGTTGAGTTCATCAACTCCGGCGTAGACTACAAAACCAACCTATCAACATTTGCGCTTGCCGATAAGTACGATCACATCCATGCAACACTCGGCCTGAGTCCAGGAGTAGCTGAAAGGAAAAGTAAAGAAGAGATTTGTCGCATCTTGTCCGGAATCGAACAGAACATCGAAAAAGCAGTCGGTATCGGTGAAGCAGGGCTGGACCACTTCCACTGCAAGACTGATTCAGGCAGGGCACGCCAGATGGACGTATTCAATAAAATAATAGAAATCGCAGAAACCATTGATAAACCGCTTGTGATTCATGGAAGAGATGCCGAATATCAAGCATTGAAACTTGTCCGACACCTTGATAACGTGGTGTTCCACTGCTACAGTGGATCACTTGAAACAATGAACCAGATCACAGATGCGGGATACTATGTTTCTATTGCAACACTCGTATGCTTCTCAAAACACCACCAAAATCTTGTAAAACACCTTCCGCTTGATAGAATAATTATCGAAACAGACAGCCCATACCTATCCCCCCGAAAAGGGCGCAATGAGCCTGCATTCCTTGTAGATTCAGTTGCAACGATCGCAAAACTTCGCGGGATAGAAGAAATGGAGGTTGCAAAGATAACAGCACAGAACACACGCCGGGTTTTTGGACTTTGAGATATAATAAAAAACACTATGTAATTAAATAGATAGGAGTGCAACATGAATGTTGAAAAGATCAATGCATCCCCTTACGATGCCAACACGTACCTTGTTAACGGAAAAATACTGATCGATACAGGTATGAGCCCACATAACCTGCATGCAGAAATTGAAAAATATATTGATCCGAAAAATATCGAGCTAATTATACTAACACATTGCCACTATGACCACAGCGGTGCGGCAGCAGATATTGCAAAAAGGAGCGGTGCAAATGTTGCCATGCATAAAGATGATGTACAACTTTTAAAGGACAGCATGGGAAGTGTGGCATCACTTTTCGGGCATTCTGCACCTACTGTTGTGCCATCGATCACCTATGAAGGCGGAGAACACATCCCGATCAGCAATACCGAAAAACTTGAAGTTATCCATACACCCGGACACACACCTGGCGGCATCTGCCTCTACGAACCAATTTCAAAAAGCCTGTTCTCAGGAGATACAGTATTCCCCCAGGGCAGCATCGGGCGCACGGATTTTATTGGCGGCTCATCTGGAAAACTTACAAAATCAATTGAAAAACTCACACAACTGGATGTAAAAATACTCTATCCCGGGCATGGTATTGTGACCAGCGATAATGTCAATGCCCAGATCCGGATGTCCTTACAAATGTCCGCAGCAATGCGTTAAACCGAGTAACGATTATGGCAAAAAAAGATAACAAACATAAATATAAATCTAAACATAAATCAAAAATTAAACTCGCTCCGGTCTCACTTTTTCTTCCTATTGACCTGAAAAACGCCACGAAACGTGGCTGGGATGAGTTGGACATAATAATCATAACAGGAGATGCATATGTAGACCACCCGAACTTTGGCGCAGCGATAATCGGGCGCGTGCTCGAAGACGCCGGATTTAAGGTCGGTATCATTGCACAACCCAGGTGGGACAGGATTGACGATTTCAAGAAACTCGGCAAACCGCGCCTCTTTTTCGCAGTAACTGCAGGAAATACGGATTCGATGGTGGGCAACTACACGCCATCCCAGAGACTGCGGCGTGATGACACATATTCACCCGGAGGCAAGACCGGACTTCGCCCGAACCGCGCTGTTGTTGTGTATTCCAATCGCATAAAGGAGGCATATCCCGATACTCCGATCGTGATCGGAGGCATTGAAGCATCACTTCGCAGGTTCGCTCATTACGATTACTGGTCTGACAAGGTTCGCCAGTCCATTCTGGCAGATGCACCCGCAAACCTGTTGGTGTACGGAATGGGAGAACTCCAGACGGTTGAGATTGCGAAACGCCTGGACGACGGTGAACAGATTGATGATATCCGCGACATTGACGGGACTGCATGGAAAATGGAGGTCAAGAAATGGCGCGAAGTAAAAACTAAGACCGAGACAAAAATTAACTTTGCAGATAAATACATTGAACTGCCATCTTACACCGAAGTGTTCAAAGACAGGGTACTGTATGCAAAATCCTTCAAAACCACCGAACTTGAACATGATACAGTTCGTGGTTTGGGACCGGTGCAGCCGCATCCAAAGATCGTGATCGTTCAGAACAAGCCGATGCGTGCGCTGTCGCAGGAAGAACTCGACCATGTGTATGAACTACCATTTACAAGGCAGGCACACCCATCCTATAAGGAACCTGTTCCTGCACTTGATGTTGTGAAATTCTCGATCACCACGCACCGTGGCTGTTTTGGTTCATGCTCTTTCTGCGCCATCAGCATGCACCAGGGAAGGATGATCACAAGCCGTAGCATTGATTCCGTTGTGCGCGAAGCTGAACGATTGACCGGGATAATAGGATTTAAAGGCATCATCAACGGGGTCGGCGGACCGTCTGCAAATATGTATGGGATGGAGTGTAAAAAATGGGAAAAACACGGTGCATGCAAGGACAAACTCTGCCTTTTCCCGGAACCATGCCCATCCCTTGATACGAGCCATAGCCAGACCATTGAAATGATGCGGCGCCTGCGCGGCGTTTATGGGGTCTCAAAAGTCTTTGTGGGTTACGGCGTGCGCTACGATCTCGCCTTGCTGGATGAGGAGTATATGGAAGAACTCTGCGCGCATCACATTAGCGGGCAGCTTAAGGTCGCGCCCGAACATTATGTTAAGCATGTGACAGATGCCATGCGAAAACCTGGGCGCGAGGTGTTCGAGAGATTTGCAGGGAAGTTTAAGGAGATTAACAAGAAACTGGACAAGGAACAATACCTGGTCACATTCCTGATATCAAGCCACCCGGGATGTACGATGGAGGATATGATAGAACTTACAGAGTACATACGCGACAGGAGGATGTACACAAAACAGGTGCAGGATTTCACCCCGACGCCCATGACAGCCGCCACATGCATGTTCCACACCGGACTTGACCCTTTCACGGGAGAGGAAGTCTATGTTGCGAGAGGACAAAGAGAGAAACGAATGCAGCGCGCACTTTTGCGGTACAAGGATCCGAAGAATTACAAACTTGTGCATGATGCGCTTGAAAGGGCAGAGAGGATGGATCTGGTCGGAAATGCGTGGAATTGTTTGATTGGGAGGAAGAAATGGTAGGTTCTGGTTTATGGGGTGTATTAAGGTCTACTTACTATCTTTTGTGGATTTTACGCCTATGATCTACGACCTTAATAACATTCTGTGTGGATTGTAAACAGCAAATAACATTTGTTATGAGGATTTTTAATTTATTCCGGATAAATGGATCATGGCAACAAAAATTAATCACAAAAGACACCTCTCTTACAGAGTTAAAGTATCTGCTACACCTGCCAAGGTGTGCAGGCCACAGAAAAACATTGCTTTTTTTCTCTGTGCCCGCTGTGGTTTTTTCGAACAATTCCGGAAGATAATAAAAAGTCTAATATGAACCGATCTCACATCGCATTAAGACGGCGTATTCGATCTTCTGTCAACGGATGTGTCCTGAAAAGTGACATCAATGTGCTGCTCCGAAGAGGATTTACAATAAACATGTGCGCCGTGTTTTCAGATGCTTTCACATCACCTCTTCCGGGACGGTAATGTTGTGCACCATATTCCAGTTTTTCAAGAGCGTTTGCAAGCGCCCATGGTTTTTGTGATATTCGTGCACCTTCTGCATCTGCCGCATACTCACGTGATCTCGAAATCGCAAGCTGGATAATGGTTGCTGCAATTGGAGCCAATATCGCAAGTACGATGAATCCTACAATATTCGAATCACCCTCGTCATTTCGACCGATGCCACCGAAAATTGCAGCCCAGCGCGCCATCATTGCGACCATAGTAATAACACCTGCGATTGTTGCTGCAACAGCACTTATCAGTGTATCTCGGTTTTTAACATGTGCAAGTTCGTGTGCAAGCACACCTTCAAGTTCCTCTGGTGTTAAAAGATCGAGAATACCTGATGTAGCAGCCACCGCC
>JAUVKD010000213.1 GCA_030596385.1 Methanosarcinaceae archaeon
AAAAAGTGATGTCTTTACTGCATGCGTTTATATTCATAACGGGAATTGCTGTACAAATACCAAATAATCAATGCACGATCTTTGATATCTCTATTTCAATGATATCCTCTGCTCCAAGATTCTTGAGTTTTGGTATGAGAATATTTACATTATCTTTACTCACAACAGTCTCAACCGCATAGTAATCTGACTTATACAATTGGGACACCGTAGGTTTTTTCATAGAAGGCAATGCATCTATTACGGCATCCAGTTTTCCGGCAGGCACGTTCATATCAATTAGTACCTTGCCGCGTGCTTCGATTACAGCTAGTAGCAGTGTTTTAATATCCTTTATTTCCTGCCGCTTTGTGGGATTAGCCCAGCTTTCCTTGTTTGCGATGAGTTTTGATGACGACTCCAGTATCACATCTACGATCTTAAGACCATTTTTGCGAAGCGTTGATCCTGTTTCGGTCAGGTCAACAACAACATCCATAAGATCCGGTACCTTCGCTTCGGTCGCACCGTAGGAATAATGAAGATCTATCGGGATACCAAGTTTTTCAAAGAACGCTTTTGTAAGATTGGGATACTCGGTCGCAACCCTGCTATAAGGTTTGATATCAGCTGCGTTTTTAATATCATTCCCCTGCGGCACGGCAATCACGATCTTCACGATGCCTGCACCCTGTTTACTGTATGGCATATCAGCCACCTCTATCACATCTGAATTGGATTCAACTACCCAATCATGTCCTGATATCCCCAGGTCAAAATATCCCTCTTCGATATACTTCGGGATCTCCTGCGGGCGCAGGATCTTAACATTATTAATTCTCGGATCATTGATTTTTGGGTTGTATTCACGTTCGGTCTTTTTAATCTCAAGGTCTGCCTGCTTAAACAGCAAAAGCGTCTGTTCCTCTAAACTACCTTTTGGAATTGCTATATTGATCATTTTATCACTTGCCTGCCATACCTGATATTTGCATTTTATAATAATAATAATAATAATAATAATAATAATAATAATAATAATAATAATAATAAACTAATGGTTTCAAACCATGACGGTGACACCAAATATGTTAGGTCACTTGCAAAAACCATATCCTATAAGCCTCTGATTTTCATCCAGATTAGCAAGTACAAATCTGTCCGTTTTACTGTATGCAACCTCTTTTGTGCCGGAAAGTGAAACAACACATGTACTTGCAGGTGCTGCTGAATCCGTATCCGAACCATCGATTTTGATATTCTCAACACGCATCGGTGCAGATTGAAGTCCTGTGAAAATATGCAACATGTCTCCCACTGCAAATCCCTTTGAAAATTGTGAAAGTGTGCATTTAAGTGTAAGTCCGTTTGTGACCTCCTCTGCATCAGATATCACAAAACCCCTTTCAAGTTCTTTTGACTGGATATTCTTAAGCGCCAGACCGACCCTTGAACCTGTTGTAGCACTTTTTGCATCCACATCATGCAGTTGTATCGAACGTATCTCTATATTTTTATCGGGTGGAAATATACCTGTTTTATCCTTTGCGTTTATCGTTCCCTGCAAAACAATACCAAGTACCACACATCCGATACCGGTTACATTGAAGAACTGGTCTATCACAACACGTCCGGGTAATTCATTTAACTGTATGAGTTCCTTATCAACTATATCTCCCATGGAAAATATCATATCTTTTAATTCTTCCATACCTTCAAATGACGTTGTTGATATGGAAACATATTCCCAGTTTTCAAGTGCTGTGCCTGCAATGATCTTCTTGATATTACTTTTCATTTCATCAATCGCATGGGGATATGACGTGTCCGATTTGGTTAGAACGATAATGCCATGTTTGTATCCTAAAATGTCAAGTGCAACAATACATTCGCCCGCAGATACGTCAAGACCGGCCGGAGGGACGCATAAAAGCGCGATATCTGAAAGGTAAAGGGCTGTTATCAGCGGTTTTATTGCCTTTGGGTACCCGTTCGCATCTATAGTGGTGAGTATCCTGCCGCTTTTAGCAAAATCATACATTGTGACATCTGCTGTCTCTCCTTTTTTACCAAGTTTAGAGGCAAGCGTTGTCCTGCCGCTCTGTTCACTTCCGATAATAGCTATTTTTGTCATAATTTTACCATTTTATTTATCTTAGGGTTTGCCGAAAAGTAACTTATCTAAGTTTATTTACACTATCTATCAACAAATCTGCGTTCATTCGTGTTTATCTGCGGTTTGTCCTTTAAAATTCCTCATCTTATTTTTCGGTATTGACTTAGGTGTTCGAATGCTCTTTTTATGATATATGTCTTTTTGATTGTACAGTACTTCCGATCACACGTACTTCTAAGATCCATTGTTTTCACAGGGTAGTTCATCATCTGTGTACATTTTTTCGTCAATCAAGGCTTGACGAACTGCTTTCGCCGTCATCTTGTATATAGAAAAGGCGTCTGGAATTTTGGGTCGGCCTAACTCTTCGGATCAACTATTGATTGTATATCATTGACGGGTTCAGGTATTTTTTCTTCGGTCTTCTTGTTGCCATGAGCTAAATAATTATTAATACATCTTATATCGTCTCCACTTCAAATCTAAGGGTAATAGACTAATGGCACTACCTCAGCAATTCCCGTTATGACTTTAAACGTATACAAGCGAAGGTATGTTTTTTAGATATTTCTTGATAATTTCATGATATTACGTGCTTTTATTCGTCACATCATAAGCTAAATCAACGACGAGCG
>JAUVKD010000068.1 GCA_030596385.1 Methanosarcinaceae archaeon
CTACGCAAAGTTATCAGGGCTGTTAAAACCACTGTCACGAACACAGAGCGCAGCACAACAAACGCGCTGAAATACGCACCCTGCTCTTCGCCTTCACTTATGCGCTTGACCGCGGCCGCTCCAAAACCGCCGTCAGTCATAAGACCTATGATGCTGAGATATGCCACAAACAGGAAATACGCACCCAGAACATCTGCACCCACTGCATGTGCAAAATACATCGTACTCAAAAAACCGATGAAAGTAAGTGCAATCTGCCAGATGAGCGACACTATGCTTTGCCGCCGTATAGGCTCGATGGACATGATGCGTGAGATGAATGTGTTTAAGTTGAACATGTTTTGTATGGCATCGTTGATGTGCGAGGTGCACAGAGGATGTAAATCACAACCAATTCGAGTTTATTCATAAAGTGGGGGGAAGAATTACAACCAATCCCAATCCTCCATTACCATCATCTTCACCAAATCCTGAAGTTTGCCTTTAAGCCCTTTCCAAATTCTGTACAGGCATCTGGGCGGCGAGGTTGCATGTTCTCGTCAAGTCGCCGTAGTGCATGAAGAAATTCACAATCCCCTCATGTGGGTTCTTATATAGGTGGTCTATCCGTTCAGTGTTAAAGGGTGATGATCTTCGTTTTATGCCGTGTACGATGCATCCTTTGTTTAAGAGGAACTCGGCGAGGTATGCGCCGTCCTGACGTGTGATTCCGGTGATTAGGGCTGTTTTGGTCATTGTTGATTCCTTTACAGGTGCTGATATGGGCTAATATAGTACTGCCATTATAAATGTCACACTGTTTTCACATTTAACAAATTTGGATTTGACGATTGGTTTTTGGTGCTTACGTTGTTTATGTCAAATGTATATATTGCAGGTCTTCGTATTTTTGTTTGGTATTCAATGTTCATCCATTTTTGTATTTTTTTATCGATATCAGACAATTTGAACACATTTTGTGACGTTCCATCTTTATTGGGTTCACAATGTGTATCTAACCATGTTGATAGATTATCAAATCCTTTATTCGTACTATAATCAATATGAACAAACCATATTTTATCATAGTTCATATCAGAAATGTTATTCAATAGGGTGTGCACTGAGTGTACATTTTTTTCAATTGATACTATATCGCTACTCCCTTTATAGTAGTACTCAAACTCAGAAATTGGCGGTTCGAAAATAACTATCAATTCATTACTTTTTACATGTGTAGTCAAGTATATTCCAGTATCTTTGTCTCCTTTATTCTGGAAATCGTATAAATTATAAATATTTGTGTTAGTAAATGTAAAGATTGCAATCAAAATTAGTATGAGGGCAATAATAGTATTGTTGTTTAAATTGTATCTACTAACTGATTGAAATTTTTTACTGATTGAGAAACCAATATTCACAATCCCTATTGAGATCAGAATAAGAAATATTGGTAAAATGAATATCAAATTTCGATATGTTGTCATTGGACCTTTGATATATGTTATAATAAATGAGATAAGAATTGGAATTAATACCCAAAAAGCGAGTAATATCATTTGATTTTTATGTTTATTTTTAAATATATATGACAAACCACATGCAAAAAGCCCGGTATATATAGCTAAACCCGGAATGTTCCAGGGTCCCATTTTATACAAAATGATTTCAAAAAAATAGAGTGTTGCTGGCAAGCCATAAGGTAGAATTCCATCTAAACGAGATGTTTGCATTAAAAATGTATGTATTTGTGGGAGATAAAGCAAAAAGATTACCAAAACGCTTGGAACAAAATGTGGCAACACTGTTTTGCATGAACGTTTAGAGAACATATTGTTTTCAGTAAAATGGTATTGTTCTTTATATGCCAGTGCAATAATAAATAAAACATAGATAAATATTACAAAAAAAGCAAAATAATGTGTATAAATGTTTAAAGTAGTTGAAATTATAAATCCAACCCACGCCAACATGGAATCTTCATTAATCGCCTTAATGAAAAATAAAAGTGACAACAAAGAAAGAAATACAAATAAAGAATACATCCTAGTTTCTTGTGAGTAAAAAATGTGCATCGGTGAAATAGCTAATAGAAATGCACTAATTAATCCCTCTTTAGGTCCAAATAAAGTCTTTGCGATATAATAAATTAATATGATTGACAACATCCCAAAAATAGCAGATGGCAATCTAACAATAAAATCGCTAATTCCAAAATGTAGAAAAAAATGAAGAATAATATAATCTAAGGGTGGCGATAAGTGATGCGAAGCACCTGATAAAACGGTTGATATATTACCACTATCCGCAACAATTACTTCACCAATTTCATCGCCCCATAAGCCTTTATATCCTAAATGATATATACGAAGAAAGAAGCCTAAACAAAATATAAAAAATAGTGATGTGTTTGTGAGATTGGATTTTATTAGGTTTTTTTGAATTAACTTTATCTGCATTTTAATCACACCTACATTTGTTTTTTTTTGGACTTAGCCGACTTTGATACACGAATTGACAACACATCATCCCACCCCATGCCAAAACTGGACAGTGCCAGCCCACCCCCGATGAGTGTAACTGAATTTTTGATGATATGGTCGAGCACAGCCGCTGTGAAACCGACGACAGGATCTATTCCCCCAAGTGCGAATACGGCAGTCAGTGCCGCTTCATAGGTACCGATTGCCCCTGGTGTTATTGGGAACATCTTTGTTATATTCCCAACAGCAACAGCCAGGAATACCAGGGCAAGCAAAGAGCCTGAAGTAATGCCCACACTTGGAAATGCATTAAGAACTGTAAGACAGGTCATAATGTCCACGAACCAGATCATAAGTGAGGTAATCAAAACCACTGCAAAGGATTTCGGCTTTACCGCCACAACACTGATCTCGTGAGCGAATTGGGCAGCAATATCCGCAACTTTATCAGTGTAATCGCCTGATTTGCTGAACCTGTGCAATAGACCTTTGATCCGTTTGGAACTATCTCTGGTAAGCGAAATTCCAAACAATGCGATGAATAGGAGAACAACTACCCCACTGGCTGTGTATATCGTGGACGTGATCCATGGATTCAATTCAATATCCGCCGCGGCGGTGGATGCTGCAATCGCTCCTATTGCTGTTATTGCAACGATGTCAAATACTCTCTCAACTGTCAAAGACGAGAATCCGGTTGTGAGTGGTATGTTCCGGGTATGTTTTAAAATGTACGCTCGCATGACATCTCCGATTCGTGCAGGCAGCACAACATTGGCAGATTGGCTGATAAAAATAGTCTCTGTCAAGAACTTAACCGGTTGTGGATTGTATAGCCGTGAAAGGATCTGCTGGTATCTGATACCCCGAAGAGGCCATGAAATGAGATACATAAATGTTGCGAGCATAAGTGTACTCAGTGACGCAGTTTTTGCACTTTCGATGATATCCTGTGCGCCAAGGATTGTGGCAATCAGGGCTAACAAGATGAGTGCAAGGATTGCCGACACAAAGATCTTTCTCCTGCCCCCTATCACAGGTAATGCGCGCATCTGCCACCACAAGCGCAGGATCTGCGACCCCATGCCAATGACATCTTTTATAAGATCGACTTTTGTTGCTCCCCCGTGCCGCCATACAACCGGGAACTCCTTAACTTTATAACCTGCATACTGGGCGCGCACAAGAAGTTCCGTATCCCAGAACCAATGTTCGTCTTCAACAGAGTCCAGCAACTTAAAAAGCGATTCACGCTTGAAACCTTTGAACCCGCATTGGTGGTCGTATAATTTCGAGCGTAATAACGTGCGCGTAAATAAGTTAAATCCCTTGCTCGCAAACCCTCTTTTAAGCGGTCGTTTGACATCACTTTCCGGCATCATACGGGAACCGGTTGAGAAATCGTATCCTTCGTATCGTATGGCATCGATAAGTTCTCTTAAATGTTTCATATCGGTTGCAAGGTCAACATCGATGTAGCAAATGATGTCGCCTGATGCAAACTTAAATGCTCTGTTAAGTGCCTTGCCACGCCCCTGCCGCGCATCTGAGTGGAGATGTTTAACATACTCATGCGTCCGTGAAAGTTCAGCTGCAATATCAGCAGTTCCGTCAGTGCTTCCGTCCTCGGCAATGATGATCTCAAAGGATGGCGTAATCTCTTTGAGCGTCTCTGCAGTGACGGCTACTGTGTCATGTATGCGTTTAGCTTCATTATATGCCGGTAGGATCACTGAAACTTCTGTCACGGGAATATTTAGATTGTTATTCATTCTGCCCCTTTTGCATCGCGTAAGCACACTCAAAACCAGCCACAATCGATCCGTTCATGCTCCGTTCAGGATAGTTCGAAGGCGAGAACATGCCGCCGAGATACAATCCTGAAATACTGGTCTGTATTGGCAAAACTTTTGATTTATATCCCGTTTCATACATCGGAGCTGCATCGAATCTTCGATACATCTTTGCCCACTTGACATCATCCTGCGAAAAATCTGGAAACATTGATTCAAGCCCTTTTAGATAAGACTCAATAATCTCATCTTCACTCTGTTTCCACAGCAGGTCTGACTTTTTCTGGAAGTATGATGTGACATATACAAGGTGCTCGTTGTAATCCGATAATGGCAGAAAATTTGTGTGCTCAATGACTGCACCAAATGGTACATCTGCCTTGATGTTAAGCCAGTAGATATCGTCCATGAGCTCATTCTTTAACCCAAAAAGAACGCAAGCTGTGCCCTGATAACTGATGCTTGCAAGTGTATCGTGAATACTTAGATGTCCCTCCGTGAGTGCATCGAGCATTTCGGGAGCTGTTGTTGAAACGACCGCATCGCATTCGATCAACCCATCTCCTTTAGTGATAACACCACACACAGTATTATCTTTTATCACAATTTTTGATGCAGAGCAGTTGGTTTTGATGATTCCGCCAGAATCAACAATATATCTTTCAAGACCTTTTACCAATGCCTCGAAACCTCCGCGCATATACCCCAGCTTTTCCCCCTCTGTCCCGCGGTTTGAGCGGATCTGGATGCGTCCAAGCAGCCATGCAGCAGATACACGACTGAAATTTGAGCCGAACTTGCTTACAAGAAGCGGCGCAAAGAAATTCTCATACACCGATCTCCCTGCAACCTTTCTGATCCAATCTGCCGCAGTAATATCGTCATATAGTGCAGTGTTCTTGATGAACTTTGCACGCACAACCAGTAGCCCAAGACGCATGATGCCAACAATAGATAATGGTGGGAATTGCAGAATCTCACCAGGTGTGTTCATTGGGTATGCTTTCCCATCAACGAAATAACTCGTTGTGCCGCGAAGCCAGTCTATTTGATCACCTAATCCAAGTTCTTCGATCAGCTGCAATATCTCGGCATCTGTCTGAAAAATATGGTGGTAGAATCTCTCTATATAATAATCATCGATTTGGTAACTTGAAGCCATGCCGCCGAGATAGCTGTCCTTTTCCACGATTACAACATTGTGTGAATTACATAATTTATATGCAGCAGCAAGACCAGCAAGCCCTCCCCCGATTATTACAATCTTCATATTTTACCCCTGTGTTTTGATGCGTTTATTATATTGACTATACAAGGTAAGAATTCAGAAATAAATATTGTGTACATTTTTTTAAATTTAGATTACTTAACTTGACTATTTTCCAATATTCCTCAAATCCCCCTCGACCATCATCTTCACCAGTTCCCGAAGTCCAACCTTCGCCACCCAGCCCAGCTTCTCCTTAACCTTCGTTGGATCCCCTATCAGTATATCCACCTCAGTGGGTCTGTAATATCTCGGATCAATCTCTATCACAACATCCCCTGTCGCCCGGTCAACTCCAATCTCATCCACACCTTCCCCCTGCCACTCGATCTCAATCCCAACTTCCCTGAACACAAGCTCTGCAAACTCCCTCACAGAATGCGTCTTGCCAGTCGCAATCACATAATCGTCCGGCTCGTCCTGCTGGAGCATGAGCCA
>JAUVKD010000149.1 GCA_030596385.1 Methanosarcinaceae archaeon
AAATAATCATCAATAGATGGCCTGTCAGTCATTAATTCCATTAAACAGTAAGTGGTATATATATGTTTATTGTATGTGAATACATTGCATAGAAGGTCATCTAATCAAATCCATTGTATATCAACGAATATGACTCATCGGTTTTATTTATCAATGTTTATATTTGTGTTTATATTTATGTTTATATTTTCCATTTATATCCGGAGTATAAAAAAACATGGCATTCAGTTTAACAGAATCCCTGGATTCATTTGTAAAAAAACATGATAACCGTCAATTGTTAACAATCCCAATTGCGGTCTTTGTTTTATCGATATTGGTATTGACATTTACGTTCGCAAGCACAGGTGCACCAGTCAATCTTGGTATGGAATTTAAAGGCGGCACCATGATTGCGGTCACAACAGGGGAATCCACAACTTACATTGAAGCCAAATACTCAGAATATCCCATAATTGATGCCCGCTCGGCAGGAGAGAGGGTTGTGATGCAGTTTGGTCCAATGGACAATAAAGTGCAGCGAGCACTTGAGGATGACATAACATCCAGTTATTCCGATGTGGAAATAAAACAGATCGGAGCAGTATACGGCAGTGCCCTTCAATTTCAGGCAATAAAAGCCGTAATAATATCATTTTTAGGAATGGCAACAGTTGTATTTTTGATATTCCGTACTGCTGTGCCATCCATTGCAGTCGTGCTTTCGGCACTATCAGATATAACGATCGCAGCCGCATTCATGAACCTTGCAGGTATCGAGCTTTCGCTTGGAACTGTTGCCGCACTACTGATGCTTATTGGTTATTCAGTTGACAGTGATATCCTGCTTACGACACGCGTACTCAAACGACGTGGAACAGTTGAGGAAAAAATATCAAGGGCAATGCACACAGGCATCACTATGACAACGACAACACTTGCAGCACTTGTCGTGATGTATCTTGTATCCACTTATTCATATCTGATCTTTTCATCACTTCCTCAGATTTCGCTGCTTTCAGATATATCCATTGTCCTGATATTTGGTCTTGCAGCGGATATTATGAATACATGGTTGCTAAACACGGCGATCCTTCGATGGCATGTTGAGGGATTATCACCAAGGAGGCGAAGTGCATGAGAGGTGATGATAAAGAGACCCAAAATATTTTTAAAGACATACGCGTTCGAATATTCATTATAGCACTTATCGTATCATTAGTAGCCATCCATCCCTGGTATGCTCCAGATGAAGGTTTCACTACAAATCTCAACTACGGTCTTGATCTTGAGGGCGGTTCATGGCTAAGAATCAAACTTCAGGGAGTTGTAACACAGGTTGATGCAGACCCCGGAGCAATTGTTAAACAAATAGTTCAATCTACAATAAATACACAGGTAAAAATCACGGATGTCAATGTTCCGGATGATGGAAACAGCAATGGACAGATACACATTACCTTTACAACAGAGGATTACTTTACCCAATCCCAGATCGACCTGCTAGGGCTTGGACAGGCAACGATCAGTCGCAGGGACGACAAAACCGAAGTTACACTATACACAACCAAAGAATCACTTATTGTTGCATTTTTATCATATTCACTGGATACCGAAGTTGTGCCTATTGCTAATGCGGATGGAACAGAATACGAGATAAGGACTGCAGTATCCGAACAGGAACTGCAAGACCTTATGAAAAGTGTGGATGGTTTTATTGTAAAAAACACAGACGGGACATTGAAATTTCATGAAGGTGTGACAACAGAGACCCGTGATATGACTAAAAATATCCTGAGTGATAAATTAAATGCGCTTGGATTAAAGGATATTCCAGTCCGGACAGTCGGTGAGGATTATATTCTGATTGACTTTGCAGGTACCGATCTTGCGACTGCAAAGGATATCGTAGAAAAACCAGGAAAATTTGAGATACGCCTTCAGACCGTTGGTAATGATAGCGTGCATGTTCTTTATGGTGAGGACATAGAAAGTGTCGGTATTCCCGGATTCCATGACGGGCAGTGGCACACGCCGTTCAGATTGACTGAAACGGGTGCGCTGGCACTCCAGAGGATTGCAATAGAAACAGGTGCAGCCGATGATCCGCAATCACACCGGCTAAACATGTATCTTGATGATAATGAGGTCTACAGTGCCCCTCTTAGTCCATCTGCAGCCTCAAGAATAAAGGAAATACCTATATATGCATGGGAATCATCAACCGGCGGGGATGAGGAAAGCAAGATACAGGCTGAACAATTGCAGATCCATCTTATGGCTGGTGCGCTGCCTGTTAATGTGGAACTTGTAGGTTCCGGGCACGTTGATGCAGCGCTGGGCAAGCAATTTAAGACCCAATCGGCGATGGCAGGACTTCTTTCGCTATTTGCAGTTGCTTTTGTAGTATTCCGCAGGTATCATAAGAAAGAGATACTGGTACCAATGATAGCTACTTCCATCAGTGAAGTTTTCATGATCCTTGGATTTGCAGGTGCCGTAGGCTGGCAACTTGACCTTCCAAGCATTGCAGGTATTATCGCAGTCATCGGAACCGGTATTGATCATCTTGTGATCATTACGGATGAGGTTCTTTATGAAGGAAAACTACCGTCTACAAAAGTATATCTTGAAAGGATAACAAAAGCATTCGGAATTATCTTTGCTGCTGCAACAACGACTACTATTGCAATGTCACCTCTTGTTATAATGGGATTCGGAGCTCTCAAATGGTTTGCGATTATAACAATTGTCGGTGTGATGATCGGTGTCCTTATTGCAAGACCTGTATATGGTATAGTAATAAAAAAAGTATTGCAGGATTCGGAATAACTGATAATGTTTAACGATCAACAATCAACAATCAACAATCAACAATGTTCAATATTAAATCCCATATCTAAAATTTCAAACCGGCAGTAGTAGAGAAGGTACTAAGGTACATGGCAGATGCAATAAGATAATGACAAAAAATGATATATGGACGATGAAATACCGTCCGCATACCCTTGATGAGATAATAGGGAATGAGCAGTCAGTCACTACTATTCACCGGCTTGTCCATTCAAACAACCTTCCACATCTTGTTTTTCACGGACCTGTAAATTCAGGAAAGGCATCTGTAGCTTTTGCACTGGCAAATGAGTTATATGGGGAGGGGTATGAGCGCAATTTCACATATTTTAATGCATCCGACTTTTTCGATCAGGGAAAGCGGTATCTTGTACGAGATAAGCGTTTTATCCGTATCATCGGGACTGATGACCCGAAAAAGATTCGCAAAAGCGTGATATCCATCTTTAAGGATATTATTAATAAATATGCAGGCACAGGTTCAATCGATGCGAATTATAAGGTAATATTCATTGACAATGCCGAATCACTAAACCTGGATTCCCAGCACGCACTACGGCGCATTATGGAAAAATATACTGCAACATGCAGGTTTATCCTTTCCACCACGCAGCCGTCAAGATTGATACAACCTCTTCGTTCAAGGGGGTTACAACTATTTTTCACGTATGTATCAGATGCCAAACTCATAGAATATATGAACCTCATTGCAGTTCGGGAAGGACTTACAATATCAGATGATGGATTGGATGCAATTGCATATCATTCAAAAGGCAATGTGGCTAAAGCACTTCTGACAATGCAATGTGCATTCCTGTCACTACAACCCGGGAATTTTGAGATTTCGCAACAAATGGTCTATGAAACTGTTCTTGTTGAAACACTAAAAGATACCATCCAACTTTTTGAATCTGCGCTTGCAGGTGATATTATGGCTGCCAGAAAGATTATTGACAAACTATTGATCGAAAAAGGTTTATCTGGTTCTGCGATACTGGAGCAATTGCATGGTATTGTGATCGCATCCAGTGAACCGGATGAAAATATAGCACGATATGTAAACAATATCGCAAAGGCAGATTTTCTCATGTCAGGTGCTTTTAGTGACAGGATACAGCTAGAAGCGATGGTTGCTAATTTTTAAATTTCATGTGATGTATGGCATTAGTATTGGGATAATTGCTGTAAAACAACTTATATTCACAACAAATACCTGAAAATGACTTTGATTTGACTTTCAAAGATGTAGTAAAAAACAATATCAGGCGACCCAATCGCTGTATGGCCTAGCAAAACATAAACCCCTCTGCTATCGATTTAGTTAGTCATCCATAAATTCCCCCAAATTCAGCAAAGA
>JAUVKD010000160.1 GCA_030596385.1 Methanosarcinaceae archaeon
ATGGATCCGGATCAATGTCAAAGTTGACTGTAGGTAAGACCTCGAAAATCAGGGATTCTGAATTGTTCGAGAGATTGAAAATACTCAGAAAAACAATTGCTATCAATGCAAACTTACCTCCTTATATTATTTTTGCAGACACAAGTCTGCGGCAGATGGCTGAAAAGCATCCAAAAACCCCGCTGGAATTGTTAAAGATAACAGGTGTGGGTGAACATAAACTTGAAAAATACGGAGGTACGTTCCTGACAGAGATCGCTGATTACTGCAACGGTGAGAAATTGCATAAACCAAAAGCACAAAACCCAACAGGCTCACCCTCACAAATACCAAAAAATCGCACTGCGACGTCTTCTGTTCTGCCTGCAACTGTGGCGGAAACATTTGATCTTTATCAGCAGCATATGTCGATCGAAGAAATTGCGCATATCCGGAACCTGGCCCCGAGTACAATTGCCGGGCACATGGAAACCCTGATCCAGGCTAAAAAGATCGGTTCTATAGATCATATCATCGATATGGATAAACAACGCATTATAAAAAATGCAATAAATGATGTCGGGGATAAGTTTCTCTCGCGCATTAAAGCAAAACTCGGTGAGGATTATTCCTATGGTGAGATAAAACTGGTGCGGGCAGCGATGAAGGTTGCCCTGAAACTTTAAAACACCTTTTAAAACACCGGCATCACAAGATATTTCTGTGTAATATAGAATATCAGGTCCCCGAAAACAACTGCTGTGATAAAACCTGCTGTGATGGGAATCATAAACGGCAGTTCCGGCATGATCCAGACCCTTTCATTGATAAGCCCTTTATCAACGTATTCTTTAAGTTCATGTATGACATCATCATCCGGTTTTGTACCTGTTTTTGTAAAATGAGATACAACACCTTCATCTGTGCGTTCATACACATCCATCAATCTTATATGTCTGTTTTTCAGGTCAGAAACCCTGGATTTATATCCTACAAATAAATATCCGGGTTTTTTTGGTATTTCATGAATCGGTATCTGTGTCAAATTATACAGGAATAATCCGATCGGGATAATGACGGTCAAGAGTATGGAATTGCCGAACACACTGAATGCGAACAGGTTAATTGGTGGAATTCCCTGAATTGGGAAAGCCTGACCTGACATGTAAATTGTCGGAAAGGTTGGAATTATAATGGATATCACCATTATAACCTTTGCATCCGCGCCACCGAATGCGTTTAACTGGAACAGGATATATACGAATAAGAATATGAACCCAAACGATAGCACCATGCGGATAATGTATGGGTATCCATAGTTTAGCATATCATAGATGATAAACGGCAGTCCTGCAACAAGCATCACAGGCCATAAACTGTTGGATACACGCCGCGTTTTTATGTCAGAGTAGCAGGAATATAATAAAAATGGAATGCAAACAAGAACTTTCAGGAGTTCCATCATCTAATGCTTCTCCCACTTTTTCAGGTTAAGTATTTCAGACAACGTGCTTCCTTTTCGTATCTCTTCATAAAGGCGCTTTTCTGTTTTTTCGACCTCTTTTGCACGGCGTGCAATCTCATAGGCGCGCTCCCCCGGTACTACGACAACGCCGTTATCATCACCAATAATGTAATCTCCAGGCTTAACAGCCTGCGCACCGCAGGTAATTTCTGCATTAATTTCCCCAAAGCCTTTTGGTTCACCCGCGTTGGGCACACTGCTGCTTGCAAAAACAGGCAGATCAAGTTGTTTAATCTCATCAATGTCACGCACAGCACCATCGATTACAACACCACCAATACCTTTGTTGAGACAGCTAAGCGTTGCCAGCCCGCCCCATGGTGCTACATGATCGCTTCCATTATAGATAACAATCACATCGCCAGGATCTGCAATGTCAATTGCTTCAACCGTTTTTGCCCAGTCACCTGCAAATGTCTGCACAGTGATTGCCCTGCCGACCATCTTTTTTCCTTTTACCATGGAACGAATGTTTCGCATAGCCCCTTTGCGGTGCATCGCATCTGAGATATTCGGTGTTGAAACGCTCATCAGGAGTTGGTGTATCTCCTCATCGATCGAAGTTTTTGAGATCGTGACATCAATTGGTGAATCCACACTTTTTCGAATTGCACGTGCGGACTCTGTTACATTGTCAGATCTGGTAATATTCCCACCAACAATAATAATATCCGCACCGGACTGCACAGCCTGTGCACCTGTTTTCGCATCAATACCTCCTGCTATTGCAACAGGTATGTTGACTTTATCTACAATGTGTTTTAGAATATCCATGGGGTCTTTCCCCATCATTTGTTGGTCAATACCTGTGTGCACATTGATATGATCTATGCCCAACTTTTCAAGTTCCTGTGCGCGAGCGATCGGATCCTGTGCACATAGCAAGTCAGCCATCAATTTAACTCCATACTTGCGTGCCGACCGGATAGAATCAAGAATTGTAGAGTCATCCGCACTCCCAAGCAGTATAATAATATCTGCACCGGCCTTTGCTGCCATTTCAACTTCCATAGCGCCGGTGTCCACAGTTTTCATGTCTGCAAGGATCGTGCGATCAGGAAATGAATTTTTCAGTTTTCTGATGGCATCCATGCCTTCGCTTTTGATCAATGGAGTGCCTGCCTCGATCCAGTCAATGCCGCCGATGGTGGCTTCCTTTGCGATCTGCACGGCACGGTCGATTTCCAGCAGGTCGAGTGCGACTTGAATTATGGGTTTAGGTCTGATAATATCACCTTTGATCGATAATTGGTAATTAATATGCTATTTATGTATATAAAACACCTGAATACCTATAAATTTAAATAGATTTTTTGTTATCTTCTGAAATGGTTCGGAAAACTACAGGGAGATTTTTTTAAGAACTGAGAAATTGAACGAATTCAAATATCGCCCTGTCATTCATACCTCAATGCATCAACCGGCTTTAGTTTTGATCCCTGGTATGCAGGAATAACCCCTGCGACCATACCAACTAAAACAGAAATTGAAAGAGCTAATATGACCACATTCAATGAAACGATCGTGCCTCCACTAGCCAGTGTCAAATCACCCATTAAATAAGGCAGTGCTTCCGATAAAAGCATTCCAAGAATAACACCAATTACCCCACCTACAAGTCCTATAAGTCCGGCATTAAACAGGAATATCGTTAATATATCCCTGTTTCTTGCTCCAATTGCTTTCATGATCCCTATCTCTTTAGTCTTTTCTAAAACAGATGTGAACATCGTATTCGTTATTCCAACCACTCCAACCAGAAGGGAAACAGCCGCAATAGCAGTTAAGAATAAACTAACCGAACTCATCATTTCAGATCTCATTTCCATAATTTGCACGTTGGAGGTTACAGTAAAATCCCTGTCATTTTCAGTGACATGCCTGATAATCATTAATTTATACTCAATCTTTTCCACAACAACATCAAGGTTCTCTTCATCCCTGATCTTTACGACAATAGAATCATAGATGTCTTTTTCTTTATCATCCAGAACTTGATATGCCATCTGGATCGGCATAATGACATTAGTGCTCTGATCATCCATTATTCCAACAATCCTGAAAGAGCTGCCTTCTATATTGATAATTTTATTAATTCCAAGTGTTTGATCAAAATAATTATCTGCCAAACTTGCACCAATCATAATTACATTCTGATCTGCTGAATCAAGCATTCTGCCATCACGAATATCTTCAGTCGTTATCTTTGACCATACCTTTTGATCAACTCCGGTAAGCGATAATGAACCGGTTTCACCACGATAGGATACATCCACATTCCCTCTAATTTGAGTATCGATCAGATCAATGTCAGGTATCCCCTTCAATGCTTGAACATCACTTCTATCAAGTACTGTTTCTTCTTCAGTAGCCTGTGTAATTGACGTTGGTGAATATCTAAAATGCATGTCGCCGCTTCTGGAAAACCCCGGGGTGATAGTAAGGATATCCCCTCCCAAATCATCAATTTGCGCATTGAGCGACTGTTCCATACCTTCTC
>JAUVKD010000159.1 GCA_030596385.1 Methanosarcinaceae archaeon
CATATTGATGAGATGTATGCTGACGTTCTCTCAAACAGGGTCCCTCCTTATTCGGTTAGTGGAGGACTGTTCGATGCCCTGACCGATACCAACGGTTTGATGTATGGCATCATGAATGACGAAGCAAAAGAAGCAAAAACATTGTTCGAGACACTTGAGGGAATTGACATTCTTTCAGCTTCAGCCGTTGCAGTTGCATCGCTTATACTGTCAGTGGATGCAGGAAATGTCGCAAAGGATGATGTGATACTCCTTAATATTGCAGGCGGCGGCACAGAGCGGCTTAAGGAAGATCATAGTCTTATAACGATCCATCCGGTAGCCAATGCAAAGAATCCTGATGTACCGCTTGATGAGCTGATCCGGCCGGATAAATATATTGGAGCAGACGCAGGGTCTGGGGTTTGATGACGGCGAATGTGAACGGTGATCTGAATGAAAGCTCCCGAAGATTCTGTTATTGAAATACTTCAACAAAACGATATCGATATGGTTGCCACACTGCCATGCGACCGTATCAAAAACCTGCTGCCTCTTATTTCCGATAATTTTTATGAGATCCCGCTTACAAGAGAGGAGAACGGCATCGGCATTTGTGCAGGCGCATACATGGCTGGCGGAAAACCTGCGATGGTTATCCAGAGTACCGGTCTTGGGAACATGATCAATGCGCTGGAATCACTGAACATTACCAGCAATATCCCACTACCGATACTCGCAAGCTGGCGTGGTGTTTACAAGGAAGGGATCGAAGCACAAAAGCCACTGGGCGAGCACCTTCCTGCAATACTTGACGGCGCAGGGATCAAATATACGATTATTGACGACCCCGACAAACTGTACCAGTTGGATTATGGTATTTTGGATGCATATGAGAATCTGCGCCCTCACATAATCCTCTTTTCCCCGAAAGTGTGGGAAGGCTCGACCTGTGCAACGTGGAGTGAAAAGGAACTTGTTGTGCCACAGGAACGTTCACTTGACATTACGTTTAAGAGCACGATCCAAAAGCCACAGATGATACGCTTCGATGCGATCGCAGCGATCGTACCACTGCTTGATGATGAGATAGTGGTGGCAAATATCGGGGTTCCGTGCAAGGAATTGTATGCCTTGTGCGACCGCGACCTTAATTATTACATGTTCGGTTCCATGGGACTTGTGTCATCTATCGGACTCGGGCTTGCGCTTAATTCGGAGCGCAGGGTGGTTGTACTTGATGGTGATGGCAGTCTTTTGATGAACCCGAACACACTTGTTGAAATTGCACGCATGGATCCGGCAAACCTTACGATCGTGGCACTGGATAACGGAGCCTATGGTTCGACAGGTTCGCAGGAAACATTGACTGCGAAATTTCTTGATCTTGAACTGCTCGCACGCGGGTGCGGTATTGAAAATACGGTCAAGGTCCATACAAAGGAAGGGGTTGAAAATGCAGTGTCAAGCGCACTTAGTGCGAATAGTATTTCATTCATACATGTGGTTCTAAAACCTGGGAATTCGGATTCACCGAATATTCCGCTAAGTCCTGCTGAGGTTACTGAGAGATTTATGGGCGCTTTGCTGCGCTGATTTATATGGTCAAAAGATGCGACGGCACACTTAATCGCAGCATAGCTGCGGAGTATAGTGATAAATATCACATTTCATGCATATTTTGAAGTGCACCAAGAACAGTTGCATGACGATACGAGCACAAGGGCAATATGTGGTGCAACTTCTTGTCAACAAACAAAGTGCACAGAGTATTTCTCTTCTGTATTATCTGTGTGTTTTGTAGCAAGAATTATCATCCGATGCACACGGATTCCACTGAATTTTTACGATGGTTGATGGAATGTTTTATGGCCCTATATTTAAAGCTTGCAACAATTTAAAATGTGTGGTAACCTGTAAGGAGTTATCGCAGCAGGTTTCCATAATGAATAGTTATTTATATGTTCAGGTAATCTGTAAGCAGTGTCTCCACAATCCTATCAGGCTTTGCTACTGGAATTCTGGAGTCACATATAAACCAAGAGGTGATTGAACGATGGACTATATATTAAAATTTATGAAAGGTGGTGTTACGATTAAGAAACAGATAATAGAGCCTTTCACAGGGAGTGCTCTAACAGTCGATTTGAAGACACTTGATTACGCAGAATTCCAATCGATGTCAAGTATTATTGTGGAGATTAATTCTATCACTCCTGAAATTGAAAATGGCGTGCTCAAGTCAATTGAAATAGAATTTATTACAGGGAAGGGATTAGCTGAAAAATCGATCCTAACCCCGGCGCAATCGAGAATAGAGCAAAAAGTTCCCCTTATAAAAACCACAGAGAAAGAAATATTATTTGAAGATTTACTGACCCCTATTCAAAGAAATAAGTTGGATGAACTTATTCAAAGAATTGTAGATATAGATGATCCTAAAATCAAAATTGAATCTCATAGACAACATGTAGCTATTAAATACCTAGTTGGGCGTTCGAAGGCCTGGTTAGTCTGTAAGAAGAGCGGAAGAAACCTTTTCTTGTGGCTCCGTGCTGGCCCAGATATATCTGATCCAAGAAATATAGCAAACTCTTGCAACGACAGTAGTATGACCCACGGAAACTACCGTGTGGAGCTAATGTCCTCAGACATCGAGGACGTGATGTATCTAGTTAATCAGTCACATGAGTATAGAACACGTATTGGGTATTATGATGACTATGAAAAACTAGTACGTGGAAATAAGAAATGAATTTCGAGAAGGCGATATAATGACTAAAAATAATGGTTTCGAATTGGATGGAACGTTTGCAATCGTGATGCGTGGTTCAATTAAGGATGCCAACATCATAAACGAACTCATTGAGGAAAAGACTAATCTGCATGTAGTATACAAGAAAGCGTCAGTTGGAGAACTAT
This sequence comes from Methanosarcinaceae archaeon, assembly GCA_030596385.1. Lineage (GTDB taxonomy): Archaea > Halobacteriota > Methanosarcinia > Methanosarcinales > Methanosarcinaceae > Methanovorans. Next base: position 2,902 of record JAUVKD010000159.1, read on the forward strand.
ATGTAACAGATGAGAAGCCTATGTGGATTGATGAAAACAATCAGGATATTTGCTATAGACACACCTGAGTCAAATGTTTTCTCATTTAGCATGGAAATACCACTTTTGACGTGATTATAAGGTTGTAACTTTATTGTGGTGGCATTATAAGGATACAGCTTTATATTTTCTTCCGAATCTTTATAAATGAATAGGCTATTTTCAAATCCAGTCTGCATCAACGCATGCAGTCAGGCAGAAAGCAACTCGTTTTATACCACGGCCCCCATATACTCTTTTATAATTTGCTGAGTTTTGGACTATGATGGAGACTGTCGGAAAAGTCCATACTTCGAGGCATTTCAACTTGTCCAATAAATGCAGCACAACGCAGCATAGCGTTTTACTTACTAATATTAGTCCCAATACCTTGTTGAAAAGGGGGACAAGAAACCGTAGTTTATGTTTGAAACTAGAGAATTTCAATTAACACAAACTATATCATGTATACTATGCATACATAATATACATGACTGAAATAAGCGTATCAGCAAGAGTTCCGGAGTACCTCTATACAGATATTGAAGCATTTATGAAGGAAGAGCATCTCGAAAAATCCGCATCAATACGAAAACTGCTTGCTGAAGGGTTGCAACACTGGAAACAGAAACGAGCACTCAGGCTCTTGGAAGAAGGAAAAGTAACATTTTTAAAAGCTGCGGAAATGTCTGGAACATCTATATGGGAGCTTGCCGACATTATCCGTAAAAAGGGGATTGTCTGGGTCAAATCTGAAGAATACATAACCCGGGATATTGAGAAGGCGTTGGAATGAAACCACTCATTTTTGATGCCACGCCCCTGATATACCTCGGAAAAATCGATCTCATCAGGAAAATCGGGCATTTTACTGAAGACAAGTATATCACAAAATCTGTTTACAATGAGGTTGTGGTGGAAGGTAAAAAAATCGGGAAACCGGAGGTTTTTCTTATTGAAGGCGTAATAAGAGCCGGAATAATCCAAAAAAGAACACCTGCCAATAAGCAATATGTCAAATATCTCAAAGAAAATCCCCTGATCCATGTCGGTGATGCTGATGTACTTGCCCTGGCTGCTGAGTTGG
>JAUVKD010000163.1 GCA_030596385.1 Methanosarcinaceae archaeon
CGACAGCTTCAGTGCCAGAGTTACAGAAGAAGATGCGGTCGAGTCCGGTCAGGCCCGCGAGTTCCTCTGCGAGTTTTATCTGCGGCTCGGTGTAGTAGAGGTTCGAGGTGTGTATAAGCGTCTCTGCCTGCGTCCGGATCGCTTCAACAACTTTCGGGTGGCAGTGCCCGCAGACGTTCACAGCGACTCCTGCGATGCAGTCGATGTACTCCCTGCCTTCCGAGTCCCAGACCCGGGCACCGCTGCCGCGGGTTAGGGTGATGGGCTGGCGGGTGTATGTGGGCTGGATGTATTTTGCTTCGGATTCTATGAGGGTCATGGTTGCAAGGGTTATTGGTGCGGCGGTACTTTTGGGTTTTGGGTTTAACGGCTTTGCACCTAAAGTCGCGTTTGACCCTAAAGTCCCCAATGCGTCGCGTCCAAAGTCTCCGACCTCGGGATGAATCATGGGGCATCGTTCCTCGTGGGAGGTCGCGTATACGCCAAAGTACGCCATGTGTATAAAGTCAGTCAATAATGTTCAGGAGTTTTATTAAAATGGTCTGAATAGTTGTTGAGTGCCGAGCTATAATATCATAATGAAGAGCTATATGGCAAAGACGTAATATAATTTTCCATAAATTCAAAATCCGGCGTGCCGTCTTGTTTTGATGGGAGTTTAATTTTCATTCTACTCATCCTATTCTGACTTGCTTTTCTTCCATAATTATACCGATACTGTTCTGCATTAATTACTGTGACCAAGAACATTGCAATATATTTATTTAGTTTAAACTTTGGAATTAGTTTCTCAACATGGTCGCTTGCTGAAAAGTCCAAAGGTTGGTAGCTGCAATAACCTATCACCGCACTATCGACTGTCAATATGTTGCCATCATTTGCGCTGAAGTTAAAAAATCCGCCCACACCATTGTTTGTGGCTTGCGTTGTTACATAAGGATATTTTCCATTGCCGTATGTTCCTTCTAATATTCTCAATGGTGTTCTCTTACTTCCTTTAATCTCAAACAGATTGGACAGTTGGTGATATTCCCATTGTGGTTTATTTAAATCAAGTGCCATGTTTATTACACTATTGTTATTAATAGTATTGATTTTATCCATTGAAATGTTAGAAAATGCCTCCGGCATCTTTGATGGAACTAAAAGTGATTTCAAGGTTTTATTTGCTTGCCTGCCAAAACCATAGCGGTATCGATTACTTTTAATACAAATCGCATAAAAAATCATCTCGATCGATGTCATTTTCTGTATTGGAGTTAATACACCAATATGATAGCCACTATAATACGGCTCCGGTTGATAAAATGAGGCTAACACGGAGGAACCACTTAATGCAACCGAAATAGTATTCGCTTCACAGGGGATAATACCATCAATTTTTTCAACGAATGCTGAGACACCATTATTATAATCAGTTCTTGATACAAAATTAATAGAGTTTACATCAGATTTTTTACATACTTTCAATTTATTTAATGTTAAACTTAAACCATATTTTACAGTGAATATATCGGAAACCTTTTTTAGAGATGTCATTTCAAATTCATCTCCTGAAAAATCACAAACTTTTTGATCGACTCAATAAAATCGTCTTTAGTTATATTTGAATAGTCGGTCTCCATATAAGCCTCAGCACACCACTCATCCTCTGCTGTAACACACCTTTTTATGCTATGCTTATCGACTTCCTTTCGATTTCTGAAATTGTATAACCACTGTTCCTTTATGCCGTTCCATCTATTAAGATAATCACCTCTTCCCATTGGTTTTCGTTTAATAAAACCATCATCTTTGCAATATCCAAAATATGTTTCATAATTGGCTGGATGAGGCTGATGTGCTTTTATAACCATGATACATGTGATTGTCCCCACATTTGAATTAACAAACAATTCATCCGGCATCGAGAGAACAGCTTCTAATGTGTGAGATTCTAAAAGTCGTGTCTTTAAATCAAGTTCTTTTCCTGACTGTGCCAATACGCAACTCATCGGAATTATAGTCACGCACGTACCACCCTTTTCGAGCATGGATAGATTGTTTAAGATAAATTCATATTCATATCTGTCGTTTTTTGCTTTTGGGGGTCTATACGGCGGATTCAAAAATCCAACATTGGGATGTTTGGTTTTAACTCTCTCAATTATTTCTTCATCAAAACAACTTCCGCGTTCTATGTTGCTCTTCCCGTCCCCGTGAATATACATATTCGAGCAAGCCAATGCAAAAATTTCAACGTCCCGCTCTATTCCTAATAATTGGTTTTTTGTAATATTTTTTATTTTTTCCGCATCTCCATTCGCGTCAACCACCATTTTTTTCATACCACTTATTAAAAATCCAGCGGTACCAGCACAATTATCGAGTAGTACACTGTTCTTATCCACCATTGCTATATCTGAAAAAAACTCTGTTATATGTGGTGGTGTTAGGACAATGCCCAAACTTTTGTCGTTATTAGAATATTGCAAAAATTCAATATAAAATTGTCCTAAAATATCCTGCCCAGGATATGTCTTGATAAAAGGCTTGATTTTTTCGTTTACATCTCTAATTAAATCCACCAACACATTATCAGTCTGTGACAAGTCGGTATGTGTTTTGATAAAACTGTATGCAATTGCAAGATTCTCAGATTTTTCATGTTTTAAGGCGTTCCCAAGCTGTTCTTTTATTGTATTGACCAACAGATTCGCTAAATCCTGTGTGTTTTTCTTTTTTGTATAGCTTGCCTCAAACGACTCGTCTTCCAACGCAATTAATATTCCACTAATAAGAAGGCTCCGCTGTGATTCTTTTACTTTTATGGAATGAAGGTGTTCGTTTAAAGGTTTGGCGTATTTTAAAAGTTCCTGATACTCTTGATTGCGTTTATGCTCGTTGTTGATATAACCATCAATGTAATTTTTAACAGGTAGTAAATCATTTCCAAATATAGGTTTTGCCTGCTCACCCCCTTTCAGTTGTATGAAATGTGATATTTTCACATTGTTTTTGTCTTCACCGCTTACGGCAATCGAGAGCACATCATATACTTGCGAAAGGAATGATGAATATAGCAATACACCGTCCACAGCATATTCCTTATAATTATCTCGTGTTTTGCTTTCATGTTTTGTTCTACTTGCCTTACACTCAATAACAATTATTAAATCTGGTCTTTCGTTTTTGAATGTGATTAAAAACTCAGGTTTGCCTCCACCCAATCCAGACTTTGATGCATTTTTTAACAACTTATCAACACGCGGGATACTGGACTTTTGCTCTTCAAAGAGGATTTTATCATAATACTCATCGCTCTTGAAATGCGTGCGAACAATATCTTCCGTAATTTTCTCATTCATTCTTTTTGCACCAACTTCACTATTTTTAAGAGTATCACTATACGCTATATCAATCCCCTTGAGGGAACATGTCTGTTGCCTTGAGGTTCTTTTTCCGATTCATCATATCACGTCCTCAACCACCAATAGATTGCTTTTCCATATCTACCGCGACTTACAACACCTATTCTATACAACCATATTAAATACTTTTTCGCTGTTTGCCAAGCCATCTCTGATTGTTCGGAGACTTTCTTGGTAGTAAGTGGTTTATGGGCAACATAAAGCTCGTTGCTCAAGAGAAGGAACTTCTCTGTAAAATACTGGCTTACAATATCACCTTTTGATTCACGAGATGTTTGGGTCAGGGATTGCCCCGGACTTCCTGACCCTAAAGTCTGACGCTTGACCTTAAAGTCGGGTTTACCAGCCCTGCAATTTCACAACGGCACGGCTATCGCAGGTGCTTTACGACCACACTCTCAAATACGGATCGCATATCCTCCCCGGGTTTGAGCGCCATCAGCGCAACAAGTATCTCCTGCGCAACCTCGGGCTCGTGGATGATTGTGCAGTCAACGCAGCTCCAGACCATTCTGCCGGTCGAACTTTCGA
>JAUVKD010000001.1 GCA_030596385.1 Methanosarcinaceae archaeon
ATAAATGTGGGGCAACGCAGCATAGCGTTTTTACACACCAATGTTATTTGAAATGTTGCGTTTTGTCCGACCGATGTGTATGTGTATATTTTATAATGTATGGAATCTGCCGCCTGCGGCGGTATTGCTGTGCGGGGTATTGCAATATGGATTGTGCATAGGAATTTTATCGAAACCATCTATGCAAATACGGTTTCGATAATATTTTCCCCTGTTTTTTGAAGTGGATACCCAGAAGAAAACAAAAAGTCTCTTTAAACAATCAAAAAAAATGAAACCCATACTTTTAAATCCATGTAATAAAAATAAGGAAATATGCCTGATGATAAGTTCATATCCAAAAGCGAACATGCTAAATTATTAAAAAGATTACACAAATACCTGTTCTGGGTGGGAGAGCAGATTCCAAATAAAATCGAAATTAATGATGAAATGGTATATCTGCATGAATTCGTATGGGAAATGGTCAACAAGTCACAATTATCAGATGAAGACAAAAGACAGATCGACCATTGTATAGTGCTCATTTCTAAAAAAGAAGCCGAATATGAACATGATCTTGAAAGATCAAACCTTACACTGCAAGATGCAAAAAAGTTGTTCAGTAAAACTGCCGGACTTATGCGTGCACTGATGGACTTGAAAGAATTAGGGGAACATCCGAAAAAGAAAAGATTACGAAAGTTTCACCGTGATGTGAAAAAACGTAAGGTTGATGATGCAAAAAAACTGGTTACGTTTATTGATAAAGTAAAATGAGTTATAAAACGCTAATTATGTAGGAGCAACGGTTCCGTAAATATTATATTTCATGTAATTCTTTTATCTGTCTAATGACATTCAAAGACCTACACATCATATCAATGAAGGATTTTTCACGTGATATGATAGATCATATTCTAAACCCCGCTGAAAAACTTGAACCTATCGCGCGGGGCATGGAAAAGTCGGATCTTCTTGATGGTAAGGTATTGTCACTTTTGTTCTTTGAACCAAGCACAAGGACTCGTATGTCATTTGAGACTGCAATGATACGGCTTGGTGGACAGGTATTAAATCTTGGATCACTTGAGGCAACTTCTATTGCAAAAGGGGAAACTCTGGCTGACACGATCCGCGTGGTCGGGGGATATTCCGATGCAATTGTTCTGCGGCATCCAAAGGAAGGGTCTGCACGAATGGCTTCAGAACTTGTATCTGTACCTATTATCAATGGCGGTGACGGTGCAGGACACCATCCGACACAGACATTTCTTGACCTTTATACAATTCGCAGGGAAAGCCATATGGACAATGTGAAGATCGCACTTGCCGGTGATCTCAAATATGGCAGAACTGTGCACTCACTATGTTATGCCCTCTCGCTTTATGGTGCGGAAATAACGCTGGTATCTCCAAAGGAACTGCGCATGCCGGATGAGATAATCACTGATCTTAAAACGTGTGATATCAAGGTGACACAGGCAGACTCGATAGAGGAAGTGATAAGCAATGTAGAAGTGTTATATGTCACAAGGATCCAGAAAGAGCGTTTCCCGGACCCTGCGGAATATCAGAAGGTTGCAAGCAGTTTGTTGATAACACCGCAACTTCTAAAGAAGGCTAACCCCGAACTTAAGATCATGCATCCACTGCCAAGGGCCAATGAGATCGATCCGCGTGTGGATAAGACGGAACATGCATGTTACTTTAAACAGTCATTCTATGGCGTGCCTATTCGGATGGCATTGCTTTCACTTATTATGGGAGCACTTGAATGACGCTAAATACAACACAAGAACGTGAACTCAGGGTCCGTCCTATTAAGAATGGAACTGTTATCGATCATATAACAGCAGGTCAGTCACTAAATGTACTGAGGATACTTGGAATACCGGATTTGTCTGAAGATGTTGTTAGTGTTGTAATAAATGCATCCGGTGCACACGGGAAAAAAGATGTTGTAAAGATCGAGAACCGTGAGTTGAAAGTGCGCGAGGTTGACAAGATCTCATTGATAGCACCAAATGCAGTTATAAATATCATACGTGATTTTGATGTTTTTGAGAAAAAACACGTTATAATACCCGAACATGCCGAAGGCGTTGTCCGCTGTATCAACCCGAATTGCATTTCAAACAGCAGCGAACCTGTGACTTCTAAATTCACTGTAACGTCAGCCGGGGGCAGGATATTGCTCCGGTGTGAGTATTGTGAGCGCTTGATATCTGAAAATATTGCTGCGCACCTGTTGTGAATCGAATCTGTTTTTCGTCAATATTGAGTACTCGGAAAATTCATTTTAAAATCCCAGAATATCGTCCATGTTATAGATTCCGGGCTCTGCACTGCATACCCATGCGGCCGCTTTTACCGCACCGCCTGCGAATGCCTGTCGTGAATGCGCCTGATGTTTGATCTCAATCCGCTCGCCATCTCCTGCGAACAGGACAGTATGATCGCCCACGATGTCACCGCCGCGAACCGCGTGTATACCAATCTCCCTGCCTCGCGGTGCAAGACCGTTGCGCCCGTACACATACTCTTTGCCGCCAATCGTTTCGCTGATAACGTTTGCCGCTTTCATCGCAGTACCGCTTGGAGCATCTTTTTTCTGGTTGTGGTGGGCTTCGATAATCTCTATATCATAATTGGGAAGTGATCTCGCTGCTTCTTTTAATATCTGGAAAAATACATTGACACCAACGGAATAGTTTGGTGAGATCACTGCCGCAACATTGTTTTTCAGGATCGCATTATCAATTACAGATCTCTGCTGCTCAGTGAATCCGGTTGTGCCAATTATCAGGTTAACTCCACATTCTGCTGCTGCCGGTGCATTAACAACTGTTGCGGGTGCGATCGTAAAATCAATAAGGACATCCGTGTTTGTCCTGGCCAGAACCTTTTTGATATCATTTGCATCCGATACAACAACATCCAGCACCCCGACATGTGCCATCTCTCCGGCATCTTTGCCTATATTTGTAATGTCAAAAGCAGCTGATAGTTGCATATCGTCATTTTTTATAATATTCTCAATGATCAAACCACCCATGCGGCCGCATGCACCTGTTACTGCTACATTGATATTAGCGTTAACGTTAACGTTAGCGTTAGCGTTAGTATTAGAATTAACATTAGCATTAACATTAACATTAACATTAACGTTATCATCAACCATTTAGCACACCTACGCTTTTTAGCGCATCTATGAGTACCCGTTCATTATTGCTTCCAATTGGTGCAAGTGGCAGTCTTAAATGTCCGCCCGCAAGTCCGATCAATCCTGCTGCACGCTTTACAGGGATCGGATTTGTCTCATTGAACAGCGCACGTATTAGTGGTGCGAGTTCATAATGGATATTTCTCGCGGTTTCCATGTCACCATTTTTAGCAGCATTTACAAGGTCTACCATCTTTTTGGGGACTATGTTCGCAACAACCGATATCACGGCGCTGCCGCCAAGTGTGATTATCGGGAGAGTCAAACCGTCATCGCCCGAAATAACTGAAAAATCCTCATCAATCGTATTTTCAATTATCCGGGTCACCTTGTCTAGATCTCCACTTGCTTCTTTGATGCCCACGATGTTGTCGACCTTTGAAAGTTCAAAAATAACATCAAGCGGCATGTCCTGACTCGTGCGTGATGGGACATTGTATAAAAGTAAAGGGATGTCTACCGATTCCGCAATAGTTTTGAAATGCTTGACCAATCCTGCGTTATTGGGCTTATTATAATATGGAGATATCAGCAACGCGGCATCCACTCCCGCATCGTCTGCATATTTCGTAAGTTCTACCGCTTCTGCAGTGTTATTTGAACCTGTGCCAACAACTACAGGAACATTTGCACAGTCAACTGAAATATCGATCAGTTGCTCATGCTCATATGTAGATAGAGTTGCGGATTCTCCGGTTGTTCCGCATGGTACAATGCCCGAAATGCCGCCAGTCTCAACAAACTTGACATTTTCACGAAAACCGATTTTGTCAATAGAGTCGTCTTTCTTAAAAGGAGTGATAAGTGCTGGCAGAACACCTTCAAACATGATATCCTCGATTTAAAACACTATTCCGGACGAACATGTGTTATCTTTCGTGTGACATAACCCGCGACACGATTTCTTATAACCTTGCTCTCTATATTGGTGTATTTTGTGACAAGATGCTTGTTGTCATCAAAATCTTTTGTGAATACACCTTCGTATTTCTCTAATAAGCGAAATGATATGTTCTTTATATTTTTCTGTCTAATATTTCCCATGTATTGATCTCCGAAATTATCTGATAATCTGTGATTATAATATTAGGTAACGCCTAATTGAGAATCTTTCCATTTATACCTTTTGGATTGAAAGATTGGTTGGCTCTTACTTATGCAATTTCGATGAAATTTCCAACTAATCTTATTTACAATAATGCTGCCAAATATTATTTAGTTCCCCTTCCCACGCATTTATTAATTCGTTCTTAGTGGTGTTATTTGTATCCAATTTGAGCCATTTTTCAAAAAAGGGGGTGCTTGGAATGAAATCAACTTGATTTACTACTAATGCTGATAACAAAATTGGTTTTGCCTTTTCATTAATTTCGTCGAGTATTTTAAACAATTCATCCAGAGATTTTTTATCATTACGAGTCTTACCAAAATTAACCAGCACATCGCCATAAGTAACTATTATCTTCCGCTTACGAAGCTTCTGCCTTTCTTTTGGGTCATGCAAATCCAATCCAATGCTCTGCACATCACAACCTTTTCTAGCAACACCAATAAGATATTCATAAACGTCCGTATCTTTCATTTTAATAGTCTCCTTTTTATTCGATCCATGATAGTCAGTTTTTCCAAGCAACCGATCCATTGCAACCGCGTCCTTGAAAACAGATTCTCTGACTCCCTTGCGATTGATGTAAAGACCGATGAGCACAAAAAGCAGGCCAAGATCTGAATTGGTGCCGACTACAAACACACCAAGCAGCACTACTGATGATGCCAACAGTCCTTTTAGTGCACCTTTCCTATATGAAAGAAGGTGTGTGCGCCTGAATATACGAATATCGCGCAGGGTCAAAAATATAACTACTGCATATGCTACTATGGCTAATTGTTGATACATATATTATCACGCTTTTATCTGTTATGCATGGAGTATTCGATGGTCTTTGCGGTTAAATCATTTTGGGCTTACGATTTCAATTCGGATCAATTTATGTGGATTCGAATCAATTTGTGTGAACATAAATGGTTAATGATTTTAACAAGGGCGGCGAAATAACAAGTGATGAACACATCTCCTGCATCCAAAAACCGGATAATATTCCATGTAGATATGGATGGTTTTTACTCATCAGTTGAAGTTAGAAATAATCCCCAATTAAAAGGGCAACCCGTTGTAGTTGGCTCTGATCCGAAAAATGGAACTGGCAGGGGTGTAGTCAGTACATGTTCATATGAAGCAAGAGAATTCGGCATAAGTTCAGGAATGCCGATATCAAAGGCTTATAAATTATATCCTGATGCTGTGTACCTTCGGGTGAATATGGAACTTTACAAAGAGGTTTCAAAGCGCATAATGATTATCCTGCGGGAGTTTGCAGACTATTTTCAACAAGTGAGTGTGGATGAAGCGTATCTGGATGTCAGCATGCGAGTGTTAGATTATGATGATGCTACCCGATTAGCTCTTTGTGTCAAAGATCAGGTGTTTTTACGCGAAGGTCTCACTTGCTCGATCGGTATTGCACCAAATAAATTGGTTGCAAAGATTGCGTCGGATTTTCAAAAACCTGATGGATTGACTGTTGTGAAACCGGATGAAGTCGTGAATTTCCTTAATCCACTTCCGGCTTCAAGAATTCCGGGTATAGGAAAAAAGACTGCGAATATGCTGACAGGCATGGGTATCGGGACAGTCGTGGATCTTGCGGCGTGTGATGTTCAGTTGTTACTTGGGAAATTTGGAAATTTAGGTCTCAAGATGCATCAAATGGCAAAAGGCATAGATAATGGCGAGGTTATGGAGCGCGGTGAGGTCAAATCCATCAGTAATGAAGACACGTTCGATGAGGATACGGCAGATCCATATATCATAAATGGGGTGCTCGATTCACTTGCACAGAGCGTACATGAATCCCTTATGAAAAAGAAATTACTGTTTAAGACGATCACACTAAAGGTACGTTTTGAGGATTTTTCGACTTATACAAGGGCAAGATCGCTCAGGGTTTATTCAACAGATCTTGAAATTATAAAGCTAACCGCAAAAGACCTGATGCGCGAGTTTATGGAGAAGAGAAGGTTCCGATTGCTTGGTGTTGGGGTATCGAATTTCGAGAAAGCAGATAAGAAGCAAATGTTGATCACAGATTATCTGTGACAATTTCCAATATGCTAAGGCCATTTATTCGAAAGGTTCAATTTTGTACACCAATATATGAAACTAAAGGCGACGACTCTGGAATGGAAGTGCCTGCAAACATGAATGCGAATAACGTATTTATTTAACGATTTTTGACGCCGAAGCAATCCTTCAGAGACGGCACATTCCCAAACCACTGGCGCGAAAGATGACGTTTTCACGGCATTTCAACTTATAGGATCAATTTAGGACAACGCAGCATAGCGTTTTTACACACTAATGTCATTGAAAATGTTCCGATTTATTCGATCGATGTATATGTGTATATTTTATAATGTATGGAATCTACCGCCTGCGGCGTTACTGCTGTGCGGGGTATTGAAATATTAGCTATACATCGAGATTTTATCGAAAACATCCATACAAATACCGAATAACTATCCGCAAAAAGCATATCAGGTAATCAAATCAAATAAAATTACATGCACTAATATATGCAATACAAGCACACGCGATTAGATAAGTTCACGTGGCTGCTTATGCTCAGGTAGTACCGGAAGCGGCATTGTATTGATCAGGACAGGGGTTTCAACTTCTTTTGCGCGCTCAAGCAGTAATTCCTTACCTTTCTGGGTTATTGCGAACAGTGGAACTGCTGTTCCGACCTGTGCAAGCGGCTTGATAACATCGCGCACATTCTTTGATGCGCAGCCTGTGGTGATATCAAGGTAATCAAGCAATTTCAGTGCATCATCCCGACTTACACCGGTCACATGTGCACCGATGAGAGTCAGGTCAATCCCAAGTTCGGATTCTACATCACGGAGTGTCTTTGAAGTATCAGGATCAATGACCGACACAGCAATCTTTTCATAGCCGAGTGCTGCCGCCTTTCGTACTCCCAAAACAGGATCGATCTTCGCAGTTGAAGGATCAAGCACAATCCCGCCATTTTTGTCAATTCCATTAATGATACCATCAATAGGTTCTGTTTCAACAAGCCCCGAGATCCGCGCACCCATACCTTGCACAAGTTTAGGATTATTGGTAATCACAGTTCCCGCACCATCACATACCGTTACAGTTGTATCAAGAGCACCTCTCCGAAGTCCGGTCATCATAATTTCGGATACTCCAAATCCCACAAAAACCTCAAGTTCTAACTGCCGATCGTCTGTGAACATACCAAAATCATTAATGCGAAATTCCATGTTTTTCCGGACCTCGTCGGATGTTATTTTTTTAATTCCACGCACCTTGTCAAAGATAGGGCACCATTCAACCTGAGGCTCACCGACTTCTACTACTTTACCATTTTTTACAACTACTTTTGTCTTACCAAGCATTTCCATAACATGGGGCATAATATCACCTTTTAACACGGACTAAACAGATTATTTTGACATATCTAATTAACATATGTTGGGATGTTTTTTCCAGTGTTCCTTTACAAGTTCCTCTCTTGGAATAGGAGCAGACTGTTTCTCACGTTCATTCATCTCATCATCAAATGCTTCAAGAGAACTGTAAAGATACCAGATTCCATCCTTTTGATAGGATTTAAATACATTAGGATCTCGCGCATCGTTGTCAGGATCGATGCTTCTTTCAAAATACTCGCGATAACCTTCAAGTACCTTTTTATTATTCATATGAATTTTACATGAATGGAATACATATATTTGTTTTGGAAGGTAACCATACCCTGAATTTGGACTGTGTATTGATATTTCATTGAAGTTCTAAATGTTCTCATTCACCCATGAGCTTCCGGGTGCGATGAAAACATCTTCAACGCTGGCATGAAAGCAAAGTCTTGTAAAAACAGAATTTGCAAATATGTATGGTAAATACTCAATTTGACTACCTTAAATGGGAGTATAAATAAATCATATTTGTTTTAGCGATTTTTAACGCCAAAGCAATTCACCGGAGGCGGCGCATTCCCAAACCACTTGCGCGAACGAGGACGTTTTAGTGATATTTCAACTTATAACCTGAGTATAGAATGACGCAACATAGCGTTTTTACACACTAATATTATTGAAAATATTCAGATTTATTCGACCTGGGTATACTTTTTTATAATGTTTGGGGTATGCCGCCTGCGGCGGTATTGCTGCGTGGGGTCTTGGGTATGGACTATGCATCGAGATTTTATCTAAACCATCCATCCATACAAATACAATAAATCAATCCAGGTTGAAATCGCCGTGTTTTTCAATGTGTGCCGCAAGTCCGCCATCCTGTAGTATTTTGATCATAACATCAGGAAGAGGTGAAAACGTAATCTCGATTCCTTTTGTTACGTCCTTGATATTGCCGGCTGACAGGTCAATATCCAGTTCATCGCCTTCATCGATTGCGTCGGTGTCACATATCAACAACGGAAGTCCGACATTGATACCATTGCGGTAAAATATCCGTGCAAATGATTTGGCCAGAACTGCACCCACACCTGCAATTTTGATGATTGTAGGGGCATGTACCCTGCTTGAACCAAGCCCGAAATTACTGCCACCGACCACGAAATCGCCTTTATTGACTTTTGATGGGAATCCGGGGTCTGCATCTTCCAATACATGTTTTGCAAGTTCCGGAAGATTTGTCCGAAGGTGAAACAAGCGACCAGGTGCGATAAGATCTGTGCTGATATCATCACCAAATTTCCATGACCTGCCTTTCAATTTAGTTTCCATTTAAAGCACCTCCCTGGGATCAACGATCTCACCTGCGATTGCAGATGCTGCTGCGGTTGCAGGGGATGAGAGATAAATGAGTGATTCGGTATTACCCATTCTTCCTTTGAAATTACGGTTCTGGGTTGCCAGGCATACTTCGCCATCACCCAGTATTCCCTGATGTACGCCAACACATGCACCGCATCCGGGTGCCATAACTGCTGCACCGGCTTTGATGAATGTTGCAATATATCCGGCTTCTAATGCCTGTAAATATATATCCCGGGATGCAGGCGTTACAATTAGACGTGTGTCATGATGCCTTTGCTTGCCTTCCAGAATACTTGCAGCAATTTTAAGGTCATCAAGCCGTCCGTTTGTGCATGTACCGATAAATACCTGATCCACCTTTGTGCCCTTAAGTTCCCCTGTGGTTTTTGTGTTATCAACTGTGTGTGGTGCTGATATCATTGGTTCAAGTTCAGATGCGTCGATCTCGATAACGCGTTCATAGACTGCATCATCATCTGCCTTGATGACCTTGAATTTTTCACCGCGTCCCTGCTGTTCAAGGTACTGTTTTGTGGTTTTGTCCGTTTCGATTAGTCCTGTCTTTGCCCCTGCCTCGACAGCCATGTTCGAAAGTGTAAAACGCTCGGACATTGACATATTCTTGATGGTCTCACCTGTGAATTCCAGTGCTTTGTAGGTTGCACCATCAGCACCGATCTTTCCGATTATGTAGAGGATCAGGTCTTTTGGATACACACCTTTGTTAAATTTACCTGTGACGTTGATCTTGAATGTTTCAGGTACGCGAAGCCATGTCTTGCCAAGCGCGATACCTATTGCCACATCGGTTGATCCCATGCCTGTTGAGAATGCGCCAAGTGCACCTGATGTGCAGGTGTGCGAATCCGCACCTATGAGTATGTCGCCCGGATCTACGTGGGATTCTACGAGCCTCTGATGGCATACGCCTTCCCCGATTTCAGATAGTATTGCTCCTGTTTCCTTTGAAAATCTGCGAAGGATATTGTGTGCATTTGAAAGGTCCTTATGCGGACTTGGTGCGGCGTGATCAATGAAAATAATCGTGCGTCTGGGATTTTTTGCCTGAACGAGATTGATTTTTTCAAGTTGCTGGACTGCCAGCGGTCCGGTTCCGTCCTGAACTGCCGTAACATCCACTTTTGCGATTACGATCTCTCCGGCCGATACTTCTTTGCCGGCATGTTCCCCTATTATTTTTTCTGATATTGTCTTTCCCATTTACGAACACCTTAGATTATAAAATTATTAATGTATAGGTGAGTTAATCCCTTTTGTTTATATATGAGATTAACGGAGACAATATTTAATTACAGGTATCTACGATTGATCAGCTAAAACAAATGCAACGGAACAAAACGCAAGATAAAATGATAACTATAATGATAACTATAATGAAAATAAGAAGATAAAACCAAAATAAATTATTGGGCAGTTGCAATGTTTATTGCACCTAACCCAAAATATGATCGAAAAGATTTAATCTTCTGCGATCTCAGCGAATGCGAACTTACGCATTACTTTTGTGACTTTAATTGCTACTTCGTAGCCGACTTTTGCGTTTGGCACAAAGATTACAAAGCCTTTTACTCTTGCAATTCCGTCTCCTTCTCTTGCAATATCTTCAATCGTTACATCATATGCTTCGCCCTCTTCTACTGGGGCACTTCTATCCATGTTGTTAAACAAAATATTTCACATCCTTTATTTTTTGATTGCCATCAATCATGGAAAAATCAAACTGCAAAAATAGTAAATCCCATTTAATGCTGTGTATCTTTAAACCAAAATGACTTTAATCTGTAATTGACACTAAAGTGATTTGAAGTATATAAAGATTTGCTTGAAATTTGACAATGATAGTGATTATCCAGTCAAACGTTGCGACGGAACACTCAATTGCCTAAGAGCTGCTGGGAATGGCGTGCCATGCCATCACTTTGTAATTTTGATTTCATTTCGATTTGCAAAGTGTGAAAATTATCTTGTGTAAGAAAAACAATGCCTTAAAGCCCTGTCACAGGTTGAGCTTTTTGTAATTTATGACAAAATGAAAATTGATTTGGGATACAGGCTGGATCTTTTTGTCGTAATATGTTCTCTTTAGTTGAATTATTATGGCTTTATAGGATTGTGTTATTGTATAGAAATTGAATTGTCGGAACACTTACATTAAACCACACTCATTCCTTTTTTTCAGCATAGCTTCAACAAATGCCATAAATGGCGGAGATGGACGACCTGGTCTGGATTTAAACTCCGGGTGGAACTGGGATGCAAAGAAAAACCTGTTTTCAGGCAATTCCACGATCTCCATCCTGTTCTTGTTTTTGCCTGAGAACACCGCACCCTTTGCTTCGATCCTATCAATAAAGTTCGGATTTACCTCATACCTGTGCCTGTGCCGCTCAACAATATCACTGGCACCATAAATGCGCTGTGCGAGAGTACCGCTCTTTAGTACCGCATTATAATTACCAAGTCGCATGGTTGCACCCATATCAACCACATTTTCCTGTTCGGGAAGCAGATCAATTACGGGATATGATGTATTCTCATCAAATTCAGTACTGTTCGCACCACTTAATCCAACTATATTCCTTGCAAACTCAACAACTGCAAGTTGCATTCCAAGACACAATCCAAGGTATGGAATATCATTTTCCCGCGCATAACGTATTGCCGTAATCTTGCCTTCAATACCACGTTTCCCAAAACCACCAGGAACCAATATACCATCGTATTCAGTCAAACATTTCACCGCATCAGGATCATCCTCAATTAATTCAGCATCTATCCATGTAGTATTAACATTGCACCCACATTCAATAGCGGCATGTTTGATGGATTCGCGAATGCTTGTGTATGAATCTTCAAGATGTGTGTATTTTCCAACTATTGCAAGTTTAACCTCACCTGTCATACTGTTCATACGAGTGATCATATTGCTCCATGAGGTATCTCCACTCATTGTTTTGAGGTTCAGTTTATCCATCAAATAATCGGTGAGTCCTTCATTTTCCATCAAAAGCGGAACTTCATATATGTCTTTGACATCATGCGCACTTACCACAGCGTTCTCAGATACATCACAAAATAGCGCAATCTTTGCTTTTGTGTCATCAGAAAGCGGTTCTTTGCATCTGGCAACAATTACATCAGGTGTAAGACCAAGTTCTCTCAACTCTTTGACTGAATGCTGGGTTGGTTTTGATTTCTGGTCACCCTGTGCATCAATAGGCACAAGCGTCACATGAAGAAAAGCAATATCATCCTCTGCTTCCTCCCTGTGCATTTGCCTGACCGCTTCTAAAAAAGGCATACTTTCGATGTCACCGACTGTACCACCTACTTCAATCAAGCAGATATCCGCACCGCTTTTTGCAGCTACTTTTCGTATGCGCTCTTTAATCTCATTAGTAATATGAGGAATAATCTGAACCGTTTTCCCAAGATATTCGCCTTTTCTCTCCTTTGATATCACTGCCTGATACACCTTACCAGTTGTCAGATTATGATCACTGGTAAGTTCGGTATCCAAAAACCGTTCATAGTTACCAAGGTCAAGGTCAACCTCACCGCCATCCTTTAGCACATAAACCTCTCCGTGCTGGAACGGACTCATTGTGCCTGCATCTATGTTTATATACGGATCGATCTTGATGGCTGTAACCCGACATCCTTTGTTTTTCAGGTTCCTTCCGGTAGAAGCAGCTGTAATTCCTTTTCCGAGTCCACTCATTACTCCGCCGGTTACTATGATGTATTTCATATGAATTCAACTGCCTTATGATTCTTACTTAGATACTGGAAGCTTTAATATCAAATATGCAATCAATGCTGTAAATAGAATGGAAAATGCTATTGCCACATAAAAAAGAATTGATTGAAATGCATTATCTAATTTAATAGGTTCAATGCTAACAATTGTTGTAGCCTGCAACAAAAAATAAAATGCAATTAATAATATACTCATGCCACCAAGCAACAAGATCAATCTTGGTGTCAATGATTCCAATATGCCATTTAGCAATTGGTTTGACATTTCAGAAAAATGTGCATCCCAATTTCTCTTTGTGTTTGATGAAGTGCCATTATTTATTGCGTGTGAATTGTACAAATGATCAGCAACATCTACTTCCATTGGTACTTCATCAGGATCTGGTATGCCAATCTTAACATTGAAACTTTCTTTTTTTGAACCATACCCGACCGCAACATGCATCTGACCACTGTTAAAAAGCCTTCCACCGGGAGGAATGCGTATCATAACAGGAACATATTCTTCATGCCTTACATAAGGATTATTGTCCAAAAATGTCAAATTGTCAATTAGTGATTCGCTTGATGAAAGATAAACGTGTGTTGGTGAGCCATAATTAATGATAACGATTTCATAACTGTGTTCACCGCCAGGTGACAATGGAATCTCAACCGTATCATTATCAAATTCAATAGAGTTTACGCCAAGCCGGTTGATGTGCACTTGTTGCAATTTAGGTATCCTCACTGTTTAATCCCTGATAATGGTGGGAGCATATTTGCAATTCCGTCTTCAATTGGATAATATTCATTGCATTTTGAACAGTAAATAGTTCCGCTAATAATTTCTTTATCCTTTTCTTTGGTGACATTTAGTACAAGGTCACCTTTACATATCGGACATGCCAGAATATCCATTAATTCTCTTTTCAATGATTCTCACCATTCCAGGAATACCTTACTTAATATTAAATTTTTTCCTATAAACAGTATAGTACATGGTTCTATAGGACTAATAGACAATAAAAAAAGATAAAATATTGGCCTGTTAACCAGACCAATCAATGATGTTCGCTTTTTGGTTCGTTCTCTTTACTGATATGGGCTTTGGAGGACGCTTCAAGGCATCCCTTACAAAGCTGTGCCACGGCGGGATCAACACCTTTACTAAAAGATGGGATCTCGATATTAACCGGATAGAGATCTAACGTTGTGCCACATAGGTCACATTTCCCATTTGAACCACTTAATAAGGATATATTTCCATATACCTCATGAGCACTTTTTATACAGTCATCGCACACACCGGTCCACATACCTTTTGGGTATGCAGAATCAAATCTTAGCATTAAGACTTTTACCGGATTCAGGGTTGGAAGAGATACTCCACATAGATCACAATCTGCCATACTTCATCACCTCATTAGATTAAAACCTTTGCTGCTTCCATTGCCCAATACACGAACGGTTCCGGCCAGATTCCTATTACCAGTACTCCTGCAAGTGCAAGAATTATTGCAACTGCATATGGTGCAGGTTCGGAAACTTTCCCACCGCTTGCCGGTAAGAAGTACATATACTTGACAATACGAGCATAGTAATACAGTGAAAGCGCACTGTTCAATATCGCTATCACAGCAAGCCAGACAAGACCTGCTTCAAT
>JAUVKD010000045.1 GCA_030596385.1 Methanosarcinaceae archaeon
AAACAATGTAAAACTGACCGGAAACAGTTGGAATGTCCACAGAACATGCCACATTTCCACTACATCAACGAATAACATTACAGGATCGTTCTTGAAAACGCGAGTTACGATCATTGCGGGCATGCGATCATAGTGAAGATCATGGAGTGTGATTGCAAGTCGAGTGCAGTATGGTCTACTATTACGATCCGAAAAAACAGGAAATTTACATGAAAAACGAAACCACCACTACGATCATGCTGGCGCTTGCACTGTTTCTGGGGGTGACTGTGGAGTATGGGCACGGCTCCCCCATTACAGGCATCCTGTGATTTGCGGCTGCAATATACTGCCTTACAAAGATACGTTTTAGCAAAGCAGAGCCCCCCACAATACACAGGTGGCCGGTGATGGCTGGCATGTTTATCATAGTGGCTGATATGCTCTACAACCGCCATGCAATGAGCAGTCTGGGCGTACTTGATCCAATGACGTTCATGCTCGGCATCTCACTCATAGCATCCGGTCTGAAAAGTGCTGACATCCGGCGGCTGCGGTACTTGCAGGTGAACTGTCACTGATCGGTGCACAGGTTGCGGATACCTGGCACGCGCATGTGCAACTCAGGCGCGAGAAGTTCTGATTATTTTACTTTTCTTTACCTTCTATGTTATTCGTACCAACCTGTTTTGCATCAAGATGACACATAACCGCCTATGTACCCTTTCTTCTTCCGAACAGCAACATCAATCCTATTATTGTAATGTCAGGTAATGCCACTGTTGGGAATTCTGGTATTGGTATCGTACCGGTTCCGTCATTTAAATATATCGGAATTATATATTATTTGTGTAGTCCCGAATGTTTTGACATTATATACTCTCCACATAAGTCAAAATCTGCGTCAAAAAAAATCATTGGAATACAGTGCCGTAAGATCAAAATTGCATTTCGAATTTCTTGCTGTTAATATGTCAGGTTCAGAAAACGTTATGCATTATTTTCTCTTCTGATGAAAATCAGACCGAGAATGAGCACGATGGAAATCGGAATTATTAGTGACGAAAACTCAGGGATCGGTGTACTTGCTATTGTGAAATCAAAGTTGGTATTTCCTTGAACATTCACCACACCAGCAGAGCCACCCACATCCGTATAAATATCGTATTCAGTATTACCTGGCAAACCAGTGATTTTATAGTATCCGTCGTCGTTGGTTTCATCGCTGCCTTTGACGACGTCATCTATTTTGGCCACTACAGTAATACCACTTGCAGGATCACCACTATTTTCATACATTACGGTTCCGTCAATCCACGCTGCCAGAGCGGGAGTTGTCAAAAATAATAGTATCAAGATCGTGAAAAATAGTGTGTTGATAGAATGATGTATTTTTTGCAGCGTAACCACGGAACCATCTCCATTAGAACAATATATTAATTTGTTGTATATAAACATTTTTATCTATTTTAATAACATTGTGGATATATTTTATGATGTGTAAAATCTTGCCGTTTATTCTTTCACAATAAATGTCTGTAGTTTTAACAACGTATTCAATACAATTTTTGTAACATTCTTATTTCTATAATCCCTCGTGTCGAGTCAACCATACAATAACGCTAGGTATATGATCTGACACTATTCCATTTTCCAGTTATTTCCAAGACGCTGATACATTCACCTCCTACGGAGTTGAGTGTATCTGCGTCTAATAGAATTGTTGAAATTATTTTATTAAGGGTGCATTCACCACAAGTTAAAAACAAAAAAACGGCAAAACTGCCTTTGAAAAATTCTATCTACTCCTCTTTCCGCCGCATGAAGAGTAATCCACCTATCAGTGCAATACTTGCAGGTATCGCGATTGTTGCGAATTCAGGGATTGAGACATCCACGATAGCGATGTTTACCTGTGTATCTTCAGTACCATAGTTTAGGATTGTCCCGCTACTGGAACCGGAGCTACCGTCTTTTTCTGCTGTTATGTAAACAGGATCTCCGCCATCCAGATCTACATTTATATTATAACGACCAAAAGTATTCGTGGTAACCGACTGGGTGGCCACCAATTCTGTATGGGCTGCATCACTATACGCGTTTACTGTCGCATCCGCTACCACTGTTGTGCTATCCGCCCGATATATTGTCCCGATCACTAAAGCTCCTGCCGCCGCTGTTCCCATCATTCCAATCAGAAGTATCGTTCCGATAATTGTGAGTATTATTTTCCTCTTCTGATTTTTGAACATTTTTTGCTTTTCTGTTTTCAACCGTACCACCCGATTTAGTTTTTGACATTATCTCTCAAAATAACCTGCAATGTCAAATATTATCACATAAATTTTAGCATGAGCTTATACTATATACAACTTTCTTTACAGAGTTATGATAGTAATCATTATGATGATGCGACTGACGGTGAATATCTTGACTATGCCATGACAATCTAATCTTCTTTGCGGCGCATGAAGAGTAATCCGCTTAACAGTGCAATACTTGCAGGTATTGCGATGGTTGCGAATTCGGGGATTGCGACGCCGACTTTTGTAGTAATTACAATTTTACTTTCCTTTACATTTAAGTTTCCCTTTTCATCAAGATACGTGAACTTCGCCTTCAAATTATACGTGCCTTCATCAGTTGGTGCAGTTAATTTTCCAGTATGTGTTAAGGCATCGGAACTAAGTTCATACGCAGTTTTGTCCCCAAATTCACTAATCCAATATTCAACAGACACGGCAGCTGTATAATTGCTGCTCGGCGTCACAGTTATTGTTGCATAAATGTCTTCTCTTGGCACGTATACAGATTTATCTATCGATAGTTCAACATCAGGTTTATCCGCAGCCGCAGTCTGAACAGCACCAAGCTGTACCACCAATTATGTTCTGCAATAAATCATATTATTCTAATATTAAGTCGATGGGGCATATATAAAAGTTCCACATGTGTCATGCAGCCACAAAAATAACATGGATATGCACCATACCAATCTCACGCACCCCTGATTACAATATTAACCAACCCTGTACAACGCCGCAACTCTGAAACGCAAACGATCAATAGTGCGGCAGGCGGCGCAGAGATAAGTTTCCAGTCAGACCCCCGGTCTGCAATTTTCAATCCAAACTTATATAATCAATGTACGTCATTAATATTTTTATCCGAAACCAATGATTTCGATAAACAGTGTAAAACTGACCGGAAACAGTTGGAATGTCCACAGAACATGCCACATTTCCACTACATCGACGAATGGCATGACCGGATCGTTCTTGAAAACGCGAGTTACGATCATTGGATATCTCCAACATTATGTGGGTAATAGTGTACCCGGATAATCGAAAATTTCAGACAGGATGAACAGGATTGACAGGATATTGCTTTGCATTCCGATCTTTGTAAATCCGGTCCATAAAATCAGGCAGTGAGATCCCATGTTCGATGATATGTCCCCATACAATGAAGTTACCCACACGATGTTAAAGAAAACCCGATCATTCCGTGCATGATATCTTAGTGAAGATCATGGAGTGTGACTGCGAGATTGGTAACTGTGAGTCGAGGGCGGCATGGTCTTAAGAGATGTAGAGGTTCTGATTGTCGGTTAGAGTTATTATTACTATTACGATCCGAAAAAACAGGAAATTTACATGAAAAACGAAACCACCACTACGATTATGCTGATATTGCTGGCGCTTGCACTGTTTTTAGGGGCGACTGTGGAATATGGGCACGGCTCAGTTTGGATTGGAATGCTATTGATGTCTTTTGCAATAATTTTGCTCTTTAAGATCAAGTTTACTAACGAACCTGTATACAGATCATCTAAATTGCTCGCGGTGTCAGGATTTTTAATTATAATAGCTGATATTGGTTACAATTATTATTTTAATAGCCAGATTGGTACACTGGATACGATGACAATTCTTTTTGGTGTATCTTTGACTGCAATGGCGATGAAGAATAGCCATATGCGTAAAATGGGTTCTTTTGGCATGTACATATCCATGTCTTTCATTATATTATTTGTATTATTTTATAACACATTTCCAAAATTGGGTTTTGAGTTTATTCGTTATTTTGACCAATATTTAGTTGTGATACCGTCCGCATATCTTGGAAATATGGTTGGCGTGCCGGGTGAAGTACTTGATCTGGAATCGGTATTTGTCAGTGGAAAATACAGTATGAAAATAGGAATCGGTTCGGCATGTTCCGGGTTATATTCAATGATCTTGCTTATTAGTATTATCATATCATATGCTATTACAGAACGTATTAACGCAACGTGGAATATATTAAAAATGCTGTGTTTTTCAATTTTGACTGCATGGGTTGCTAATTTAGCACGCATAACAACATTATTTTATGTAGCAGCGAATTATGGATCTGACATCATGATGACTGTACATACCCATCTTGGATGGATCATTTTTGCCGTTGTGGCTATGATTGTTATGTATTTGTTAACACGAATTGAAAATCCTAATGTTGGTCGAGTATGATCTCGTTTTGGCATGCCCGGGCTAAATAATCTTCTGCCGCCTGCGTGGCTGTTAAAAACCGATATGGAATTCCGTGTTTATCAGACATGTCTGATATATATTTTAGATTTGTTTCGAAGTTTGAGATTGAAAACAGATCATTTCTTAATAGTTCATTTGGATGGAAATATGTTATTATGTATTCAGTGCTGTTCCTGATCCGACTATCTTTGAATTTCTTGTCAACTCCTCGTTTAAACAGTTTTGGATGTTTTGCTATGCGCATGATTTCAGTTCGTGTGAAATTATAAGCTATTACTGGTTTTGATATTGGTTGATTCAAGTTATGTCTAAGATTGTGGTGGACAAATTTTACAAATGCTTGCAATGGTGGAACCGGAGTCAATGATAATGGCATTTCTAATATGTCCAAGCATTCTTTTGATGTTGAGCAAATTCTATAATCAGTTTTTGATGGGAAATAGAATTTTTCTGTTGTTGTTTTCCAATCATATAGATGTGGTATCGGTGAATCTTGATACAGTATTTGTTTTTGCCCGGGTAGCCCTGAAAAATCGACTTTGATCCTAAATTCCACCAATTTCCTGAATATATTGTTAGATTGGAAATCCCAACCTGTGCGACAGCTTGTGGGTCTGAAATGTTTTGAAATGGCTTTATATCCTGCATCGAGGCATTCGTTTGTCCATTTAGTATCATCAAGACGCGGATACCATTGTTTATGGATATCATCCCAATCCCACATATGTGGATGCCATCCAATTTCGTCGCCATCTTTATTGAGTGACCTCCATACATCTAAAAAATGATTTACAGGATAAGCATAGTCGTTATAGAGCAGATCCATTTGTTTATCTGAACGAAGCAACCATGTGAGGTTAGGATATGGATCATTCCTGGTTTGTACCAGTGAATTGAAAATCTCTTTTAACTTTGGGATGCCAATCTCAATTCCATCCCAGATGTTCTCGTCTTTGTGTACCCTGTTGCCTTTCGGGTTATAATCACTGTCTGCATCGCATCCGATAATGACTATTATTTCGCGGTTGTCCATTTTCCAGCCTG
This sequence comes from Methanosarcinaceae archaeon, assembly GCA_030596385.1. Classification (GTDB taxonomy): domain Archaea; phylum Halobacteriota; class Methanosarcinia; order Methanosarcinales; family Methanosarcinaceae; genus Methanovorans. The sequence continues at coordinate 5,556 of JAUVKD010000045.1, forward strand.
TTTTTCACTAATTTGAGCTTCGGTATCGGTTATTGAATAATGACACTGTATCATTTTCCAGCTATTTTTCAGACACGGATTTACACAGATTTACACGGATTTAATGTTGTATTAGTCTTCACAGGCACAATACCAAAACCCAGTGATTTCCATAATTGTAATAGACGCAGATACACTCATTTCCTCCGGAACTCAAGTGCCTGCTATGCCTAAGGGCGCGCAGGTCATGCCGATGTAACTTTAGATCAGCGTTAATCGGCGTTAATCCGCGTCTTGAAAATTACTATAAAATGGGACAGTGCCAGTGCCTTAGATAATATTATATAGATACAATTACACTACTGCTATAAGTTCTTTTGCAATGTCAGTCTTGACACACTGTTAGCAACCGTGATAAAAAACGCATCAGGTAAAAAACATGAAATGGACGGGTTTTGAAATATACCAAAATAATAATTTTGCCAATATCTACACCAAATATAGGAATCTGGATAAAATAAATATTCAGGGAAACACTGCATTTTTATTCAAAAATCCACTTCTCTCCATCAAACTGGATAAAAACATAAATTTATTAAAGAGACTATGCCCCTCCTATCTTAAAATGAGAATACACCTTCAAGAATGTGAGAATATAGATAATTTCTTGAACGAATGTATCAAACACTGCAAAACCGGCAAAATACCCATTCTTGAAGTGATTACAAGCCGCACAGATGCAAGTTTAACCAAATATCCATCAAAACCCGAGGGTACCTTTGTGATCGATCTTAAACAGGACCTGGAATCCATCCGGAAAAGTTTCAAACAGCAAAACCGAACCCAGATAAGATTTGCACAAAAAAACGGAGTCTCCGTAAGGCAGGGAAACATCGATGATCTTAAAGAATGGTGGAACATCTACCTTGAAACCGCCAACCGTGGCAAGTTCGTAAAACAGCGATACGAAATGGTTGAGGAATTGTTCAAGAACACCAACATCTCTCGTTTGTTTGTTGCCACAGTCGATGATAGGATCGCAGCCGGCATTTTCCTGTTAACCCACCACACCCCACTATACTGGATCGGTGGCTCGCTCCCCGAATACTGGAACCTCCGGCCAAATAACCTTCTCCACTGGGAGATCATCAAATGGGCACATTCGCGCGGATATGCATTTTACGACATGGGCGGCGCGGTTGTTAATGAGGAACACGGACCGACCCGGTTTAAACGGCAGTTTGGCGGGAAGTATATTGAAAATTATAAGTATCGGGTTGATGTGAATCCGTTGGCGGCGCGGTTGGTGGATGGGATGGTTAAGGTTAGGTATTGGGTTAGGAGGGGGCA
>JAUVKD010000155.1 GCA_030596385.1 Methanosarcinaceae archaeon
ATATTCGGTATATAGGGAATAGGTTGTAATAAAGGTATCAGTACTTACGTTGGTTTAATTTGCGAAAGGAGTACGTAAGATGATATTTGGGGGTGACTTATTCCCTATTCATTCGGAGTTAAGGTTAGCAAATACAACGTTTTATTGCATAGCAGGTGGTTTAACGAGTTCAGGATAAAATTGACTACCACAGCCGAATATAAAAGAGCAATTATTCGCTCTCCCTCTTCTATAGAACAATATGTGAAAATTTTTATTCATACCGCTCAAGCCTTTCATAATCATTGTCGGGTAATAGTTTGACTGTTCCAATACTCCCATACAATATGTGTAAAAAGCATAATAAATCGTAACTATTCAGCCATCATAAACGTTATCTGTAGACTGAATCGCCCACAAATTGATAATTGCACACAATTGTCAAACACCTTTGAAATCGATGAACATAGACTTAGTATTAAAAAACAATAAATGTACTACCATAGATCCAAACCAAATTCATTTGTAGCCCTTTTATATACAAAAAATGCACATGATATTATTAGATAATCAAAATAAAATCTATAACTGAAGTGAGCCGTGTTAAATATGCTTGAACTACTGAAAAGATCACTGATAGAAGCCCCCATTATAAAAAGAGGGGAATATTATTACTTCATACACCCAATATCAGATGGTGTGCCCATACTCAACCCTGAGCTGGTAGAGGAAATCTCTAATCACATATCGAATATCGCAGATACGAATATAGACCGGATACTAACAGTAGAAGCTATGGGAATACCAATCGCAACTGCGCTTTCATTAAAGACAGGTATTCCGATGTCGATCGTAAGAAAAAGGAAGTATGAACTGGATGGTGAAGTGAAACTGTCGCAAAGTACCGGATATTCCAAAGGTGAATTGTACATCAATGGGATCGTAAATGGTGACCGTGTCCTGATCGTGGATGATGTTATCAGCACTGGGGGGACACTTCATGCACTTGTAAAAGCCTTGAATGGCATTGGTGCCATCATATGCGGCATAATAGTTGTGATCGAACGTGGAAATGGCTTATACAGATTGGCGGAATCGGGTATTGACGTTACTACGCTTGTTAAAATTGATGTGAATGAGAAAGGGGTATCTATTATGGAGGCATCGGGTGATTAGTGGCGAAGCATTCGATTTCCAGATAGATTATATTATAGGTATAATAACAAAAAGCGGTGCGAAGGTCGTTGGGCTTCAGTTCCCGGAAGGGTTTAAAAGACGCAGTCTAAGTATTTCTTCACAGATAGAAGATGCAACTGGTGTCAGTACCATTATTTCTGGAAACCCCTGTTTTGGTGCATGTGATATTGATGCTGCTCTTGCAAATAGTGTTGATCTAATGTTTCATTTCGGACATGCCGAACTTGATGATACGAAGTTGAGTGAAAATGTATATTTTATTGAGACACGTTCAAATATAGATGTCAGTGATGTCACCAAAAAAGCGCTGCTTAAATTACGCGGGCTGCGTATAGGTTTAATTACGACAGTTCAGCATGTGCATAAACTTGATGAAGTTAAGAAGATCCTGGAACAGGCCGGTAAAACATGTATCATCGGCGAGGGTGACAGCAAGATCGCATATCCCGGGCAGGTGCTTGGCTGCAATTTTTCGGCGGCGCGAGTTGAAGATCCGGGATGTGATGAATATCTTTTCATAGGAAGCGGTGAATTTCACCCGCTTGGTGTTTCTCTTGCGACAAAAAAACCAGTGGTTATCGCCGACCCGTTCATAAATGAAGTGCATGAAGTAAACCAGTCAAGGATATTGCGCCAGCGCAGTGCGGTTATTGCAAAATCACTTGATGCAATGGTTTTTGGAATACTGGTTTCGACTAAGAACGGGCAAAACCGTATGGAACTTGCTGTTTTTTTGAAGGAACTTTCAAAAAAACACGGCAGGGATGTACACATATTATTTATGGATATGATAACCCCTGAGCAACTTCTGCAATTCAAGGTCGATGCGTTTGTGAATACTGCATGTCCAAGACTCGCAATTGATGAGGTTGGACGTTTTCATGCCCCTGTGCTCACACCCCCGGAATTTGCGATCGTACTCGGTGAAAACATATGGGAAGATCTTGTTTTTGATGAGATCTCCGGGGAGTAGAAGTATACAATGAAACAGCGAAAACTTGAGATCTTACTTGAACAGGTAAAGGGTTTTGATTCACCTGATGTCACACTTGAACAGTATGCAACCTCGGCAGTACTTGCTGCAAAGATGCTGCATTTTGCATACATGAAAGGGGATATTACAGATACTGTGTATGATCTTGGGTGTGGGACAGGAATCCTTGCGATCGGTGCTAAACTGCTTGGTGCAAAAAAGGTAGTAGGTTTTGATTCTGATGAAAAGGCACTTGAAATTGCAAGAAATAATGCAAAAATACTCGGTGTTGATGTTGAATTTATATGCTGTGAGATATCCGAAATTTCGGGATATGCACATACAGTGGTTATGAATCCGCCTTTTGGAGCTCAGGCAAAAGGTAGTGACCGACCGTTTCTTTTAACTGCATTGAGAACAAGTGATGTCACATATTCCATTCACAATTACGGAAGTCATGATTTTATCAAAAAGTTCATTAATCCTGCCGTCATTACAGAGTGGTACAAAACATCATTTCAAATAAAACGAATATTTAAATTCCATAAAAAAGATGTGGAACAGATCGAAGTGGAAATGTATAGAATTATACGACAGTAAGATAATACTTTAATATTAACAAAATCCATAACTGTAATTTTAACTGTAATTTAGAATTGTAACTTTACAAGAGGGATTATCATTAGAATAAGAAAAAAAACTTCAAGAAGGAAGATAAAAGGAACCAAAGAAGTTGAAGGTCCCTATGAAGGCGAAACAGATCAAGTGGAAATGTCAGAGACCGGAAAAACAATCGGAATTGAAGTTGTAGAAGAGGGAACAAAGACTACTTCCGGAAAACCAATGACATTGAAGAAGGGCATTACTGAAAAGAAATCAAGTGAATATAAAGAAACCGAGACAATTGAAAAGACGGTATTCGTATTGCCTGGTGATCTCATCGGTACAAATGAAGTATTTACAGCGGGTTTGGAGACATTCGTCCGGAGCGGAGATATATTCTCACTTGTCACAGGTACTGTTGACGTCAATAAAAAAAGACGGATGATGTCGGTGATCCCAAGTATAACTACACCCCCGGTAATCAAAGAAGGTGATATTGTAGTTGGCGAGATCGTGAATGTTCGTGATTCGATGGTTCTTGTCAGGATCGGAGCGATAAAAGGAGCTGGTGAAAGAGCGTTTCAGGCACCAGGTGCTGCAATACATGTATCCAATGTGAAAGATGCGTATGTTAAAGATATATCAAATGAGTTTGGAATGTCTGACATAGTCAAAGCAAGGGTTTTAAATCTTGATAATATGCGACTTACAACATCGGGAGATGATCTGGGAGTTATGAACGTGCTGTGTTCATCTTGCCATACACCAATGGCTAAAGATGAGAGTAAGGGTAAACTTAAATGCCCATCATGTGGCAATATCCAGAGGCGAAAGATCGCATCCGGTTATGGAACAGGAATCGTCTGAATATAATGTTTATATAAAGGGGTTTTAAATGGAACTAAAGATTGTTGATAAATCGGATAAGGATATGCATCTTGAGATCAAAGGGGAAAGCCATACTCTTCTCAATATGTTAAAATCAGTACTGCTTGCCGATGAACGTGTGCATACTGCATCATATGATATGAAACATGTTACAATAAGTGACCCGATTCTGTATGTTATGACTGATGGTACGGATCCGATTACTGTTGTCAAGGATTCGGTCTCGACACTTTATTCAGAATGTGATGAGTTCATATCAGTTTTTGGCAAGGCTGTTGACGTATAGATTATTATGCGTCCAGTCATTTAGACGATATATTTCATTAGGGAGATGATAATCATCTCCATCTTGCTTTTGTTTTAGTCATATAGCATCATAATTCAGCTGTTTTGTACACAGAAATCTTCAGCAATTCCCGCTTTATGATTTTGTTTATATCCAAGCTGTC
>JAUVKD010000227.1 GCA_030596385.1 Methanosarcinaceae archaeon
ATAGCAATTTTGGCTGTGCATCGACATTTTATCGTAATCAGCTAAACACATACAAATATTTTATACCACGATTCATTTATCCCGAATATATTAAAAAATCTCATGATTTTCAGTCGGCGCTGTATTTGCTGATCTTAAAATTAGAATTAAAATTAAAATTAAAATCAGAATTTTTTGAGGTGTAATCCAACGGGATTATGATGCTATAGATCACGCTCAACGTACCTGTATTAACACGGATTGCCCGGGCGTGTGGAAATTATGTACTTTGTGAATGTAGGTGGGTAATTACAGTGGAATACATCGCTTGCAGCATGGTCCCAATTATTTTTCCATACAGAAACATGCCTGAAAATATTAGATAAACCTTATAGCCTAACCAAAACATTATACTCCAATATGAAAAAGGAAATGTCAAGTGCCGATGTGGCTGCTCTTGTATCGGAGTTTACCGAAGGTGCAAACTCTTTAAACGATGCAAAGATCGGCAAGATATACCAGCCTGTACCCAATGAAATACGGGTCAGTCTTTTTCTCTTTGGCAGGGGCAGGCATAATCTTGTGATAGAAGCCGGAAGGCGGGCACATATGAGTAAACATATTCGCCCAAGCCCCAAGATACCGCATTCTTTTCCCATGCTGCTCCGAAAACATATACTAGGAGGGCGCATCACATTTGTTAAACAGTATAACTTTGACAGGATAATCGAATTTGGGATCGTGCGTGGTGGTATTGAAACAATACTTGTTGCAGAACTATTCTCAACTGGTAATATAGTCCTGCTTGACGACAAACGCAAGATAATACTACCAATGAAACCGGTAACTTTCAGGGGGCGAAGGATACGAAGCGGTGAAATATATGAATATCCCGAAGCGAAGATAAGTCCCATGGATGCCGGAGAAGACGAACTTGGGGATGCATTTGCATCGTCGGATACGAATGTAGTTCGAACCATCGCAAATCGTTTCAATCTCGGAGGCGTGCTGGCAGAAGAGGTCTGTTTGCGAGGTGATGTTGATAAGAATAAGAATGCACAGGACGTTTCCCCTCAGGACATTTCTGCAATTTATGGTTCGTTGAAAAATGTATTATCACCGCTTTTATCAGGAGAACTTAAACCGCAGATAATAAAAAAAGAGGTCAACGGAAAACCGGAATCCCATGACGTGGTGCCGTTTGAACTTGAGCAATACTGCGATTTTGAGAAAGAGTATTTCGATTCATTCAATAACGCACTGGATGAGTTTTTCGGCAAACTTTCAGCCGAATCCGTGATCGAACAGGTAGAAGTGGTCAAGAAAGAAAAGGTAAATATATTTGAGCGACGGTTGCACCAGCAGCAGTCTGCAATTAAAAATTTTGAGATTAAATCAGAAAAATTCACAGCAATTGCAGAACAGGTGTATGCGCATTACCAACCGATCGAGGAGTTACTGGATGTTCTAAACGGTGCCCGGAAAAAAGGGTATTCATGGGATCAGATCAATTCGATACTAAAGCAGGCAAAGGATACACTTCCAGCCGCAAAAATAATTCTAAGTATTAATTCTGCTGAAGGTACAGTGGTTGTTGACCTTGAAGGTACAAATGCAACAATTGATATTCGCAAAACAGTTCCGCAAAATGCGCAGGTTTATTATGAAAAATCTAAAAAGCTCATGAAAAAGCGAAATGGTGCCCTTATTGCTATTGAGCATACAAAACGTGCAATGCAGAAAAAAGAAAAACGTGCACCAAAACGGCGAAAGGTCATACGTAAGAAACACTGGTACGACCGTTTCAGGTGGTTTGTGTCATCCGACGGATTTCTTGTTGTTGGTGGACGTAATGCCGATACCAATGAAGAAATTGTGAGCAAATATATGGAAAAACGCGATATCGCATTCCATACCCAAACACCCGGTGCCCCGATGACAGTTATCAGAACAGATGGCAAGGAAGTACCGGAAACCACATTGCAGGAAACAGCACAATTTGTTGTTTCGTATTCAAGTGTCTGGAAATCAGGACAATTTAGTGGTGATTGCTACTGGATCAAGCCTGAACAGGTGTCAAAGACACCCGAATCAGGGGAGTTCTTAAACAAAGGTTCATTTGTTATACGTGGTGACAGAAATTATTACAGGGATGTGCAGGTCGGGGTTGCTATCGGACTTGAACTTAAGGGAGAGACACGGGTTATTGGTGGTCCGGTGTCTGCTGTGTGGAATCATGCTAAACACGTTATTGAGGTTGTTCCCGGGAAGTTTAACCAAAACGACATATCTAAGAAGATATCCCGCATCTATGTTGGTGAACTTAAGGATGTGCAGTTCTTAAAGCAGATAGCGTCACCGGATCTTATTGCTATGATGCTTCCTCCGGGTGAATCTGATATTAAAATATGAAATTAAAGAGGTTCTTCCTGATGTCATGATAATCCAGCCACGATCGATTTTTTTTTGTAATGGTTGTAATCTGCTGCCTGCGGCGGATTGACTCTGCATCAAAAATCGCTGAACAAATACCATAATTCATTATTCATAATTATAGTCTATAATCCATAGTCCATCAGGTGTAAATTATGAGAGTCACAAA
>JAUVKD010000115.1 GCA_030596385.1 Methanosarcinaceae archaeon
ACTTCTGAAAATGAATCTACGTATGTCTCTTCCATGTGCCTGTTGTAGTTCAATCCATTACAATGGGCATCGGCATGATATTGCCTTATAAGATCCTGTGCAAGGCGTTTATATTTGACGCGGACGCTGTGTAAAAAGGGCTCTGAGATCGGAGTACCTGTGGTCTCTGCTATTATTCGAAGGAATGTTGTTAATATATCTCTTACCATCTTTAAAAGACCTTCATTTATATCAGTGCCTACCTTATTGTGCTTATGCTCATAATATCCCAGATCAACCTGACATATTTTTTTTAATGCCGTATTCCTGTATACCTCTGCTAGAAGTCCGACTTCGAGTCCCCAATCACCAGGAATCCTTATGCTTAATGCAAGGTCACTCCGCATTGCAAATTCACCTGAAAGTGTATATTTGAATGCTTCAAAATAGTGAAGAATATAAGACTCATATTTAATATTTATCTGAAGGGATTCAAGCAAAGGACGTACAAAAAGACGAAATACACGACCATGCATAAGTCCATTATTTATATCGATCCTTGCATAATATCCTTTATTGAAGAAAAAATTAAGTTCAGGTTCAATTATAGGATACAACATTTTCGCTGGCAGGTCTTTTGAATATGTAATAATGTCAGCATCATGGAGCGCTATTGCATATGAATTTAGACTTGCCACACCAATGGCGATCCATACATCTTTTCCTTTTCCTTTAAATGATGTCACATCAAGTTCTCTTTCTTTCAACTCTTCAAGTATTGCTGTTATCCGTGGACCATTACACCAGATAACCAGATGAGGCAGTTTCAGATTACTGAAAAACCGCAGAACTTTTTTGTACTGGCCTATATCGTCAGCCGCAAGGGCAATTACAATCTGGTTGATGTATCTGCATTCATTCAATTGGTCAACGATGTGTGAAAGTGGCTTATTTTCCACTTCCTGGTATAACATCGGAATAATAACAACAGACGGACGGACCAGCGTTAACTCACAAAGTCTCTTCCCCATCATTTTTTCATCTATAGAAAAATCATGAATTGTAGTTACACGTTCCTGAATAAAATCCATATTACCCCCAAATGTTTTGATCAAAGTGTAGGATAATGCTTAAAGAGTATTATATTACGTAATATATAGTATATCATATCGTATTTGCGGTTATAAGTTAATTGATTTCCATTCACTTTAACTTCAATTATCCGCTACAATACTAATATTAGTATACAAATCATACTTTATAAGAGTAACTTATATCGAATAATCATACTTTCCGATGCCTATCGGTTTAAAATCACGTAAATTATACAATATACTTTTTATTATATCAAGTCATTAAATTGATAAAACATAATTAAGAGGATTTGTAATACCATGACCAATAAATATGGAAAAGTGTATCTTGTAGGTTCAGGTCCTGGTGACCCTGAACTTTTGACACTAAAAGCTCGCAGGCTTATTGATACTGCGGATGTCGTGATATATGACCAACTGCCAGGCAAGGCAATCCTTGATTCAATTCCGCAGAATACCGAAAAGATCGATGCGGGTAAATTTGCAGGGGACCACAGGCTTTCACAATGGGAAACGAATGAACTGATTGTTGAAAAAGCAAAAAGCGGGAAGATGATAGTTCGTTTAAAAGGTGGCGACCCATACATGTTCGGACGCGGAGGTGAAGAAGCAGAAGTACTTGTTAAAGCCGGTGTTGAGTTTGAAGTTGTGCCAGGTATAACCTCTGCTATTGCTGCACCTGCCTATGCAGGTATTCCAGTAACACATCGTGATCATGCCTCAATGGTTACGTTTATTACAGGTCATGAAGACCCTACAAAAAATGAGACCGCCCTGAATTGGGAGACATTATCAAAGTTTGATGGTACGATAGTTATCTTCATGGGCGTCAAGATGCTTAAACGCAACACTGAAAAACTCCTGAAATTCGGTAAGGATCCCAAAACACCTGTCGCACTAATTGAACGGGGAACCCGCCCGGACCAGCGTGTTACAACCGGAACCCTTGAGACCATTGCGGATATTGCAAAGGAACAGGGTGTCAAAGCACCTGCTATCACGCTGATCGGGAATGTTGTCAGGCTACACGAAATACTTGGTGCACAGATCGTACAGTGATAAGCTCATTTTTAAAAAATGACGATAATGATGACATAACAATAACAAATAATAGGTAAGAGTCAAATGTCAGAACCAGAGCCTGAACCTACATCTAAACCTAAGTCTAAGTCTAAGCCTAAACTTGCCATTATGCGACCTGTGAGTTACACAGAGAAATCCGTAAAACTTGCAGAATCGCTCGGATTTGAGACAGTCGCAGTCCCGATGATCGAGATTGTAAACAAAGTGGATAACGGATTTGATAGTTTTGTGAAGCGCGTGGTTGGCGGTGAATCGGACTACGTGATCTTTACCAGCGCAAATGGAATTGATTTTACGCTGCTAAAGATCCCTGATGAGAATAGAGATCCATTTATAAGTGCGCTTAAAAGAACAAACGTTATCGCAATCGGTCCGAATACTCAAAAAGCACTTCAAAAACTTGGTGTTAAAGATCCTGGCATGCCAGAGGTTTATAGTTCTACCGGACTTATCGAGTACCTGTGCCCGAATGTAAGCGGGAAAACGATTGACATCGCACGAAGTTCATTCGGCGCACAAATCCTGATATCAGGGCTGGAAGAATGTGGTGCATCAGTATTTGAGACCCAGGTGTATACCCTTGGAATGCTGGATGGGGATGAGCAGAAAGGACTTATCGAACTGGCACTTTCAGGAAAGATCACGGTATTTGCTTTCACAAGTTCTATGATGGTGCGTAATTTCTTTGCAAATGCGAAGGCGATAGGTGCTGGTGAGCAGATCGTGGATATACTAAATGATTCGATTGTTGCAGCGATCGGGATCCCGACAGCAGATACATTGAATAGTTATGGGATTGAAGTAGAGGTCATACCTGACAGGTATACATTTGAAGATATGGTCTACAAAGTGAAGGAATATATTTCAAATTGACTTTGACCTAGATGGTATTTATCTGGTGATGAAAATTGAGTGATCTGATTATCAATGATAAAGCGATTAAATACATACAGCAACATTTAAAGAATGAAAGTGCTAAAGAAATGCGTATATTCATAGGCGGGGGCGGTTGCTGCTCAAGGTTTGAGATCACACCTGTGAAAAAGGCACTTGCAGATGATGTCACTTATAAAAGAAGCGATTTGACGATACATGTGGATAAGACCCTTATCGAAAGTGCTTCATCCATTGAAATTGGATTTGATGAAAAACGGGGATTGCTTATTAATTTATTCAAACTATCTTGAATTGACCTGAATGATCTTCATATTAATATTAACCCAGGAGAATTACTATGATCGGAATTTCAAAACTTTACTGCGGAACTGTTGAACCGTCAGATGCTTTGAGGTATGAGCGCGACTCAAGCAAACTGCCTTCGCATCTTTTGCAGTTCTCAAAAGACAAAAAGCCAGTTGTGGTCTGGAATATGGGCAGGCGCTGCAACCTCAGGTGCGTGCACTGTTATGCCCATTCAAAAGACATTGAGTACGAGGACGAACTGACTACTGAGCAAGGTAAGGAACTAATAGACGACCTGGCAGAATTCGGCTCACCGGTAATTCTCTTTTCAGGCGGGGAACCTACCATGCGCAAAGATCTTCCTGAGCTTGCAGAGTATGCAAAGTCTAAAGGAATGCGTGCTGTGATCTCAACGAACGGTACATTGATCGATGAAAAAATGGCAAAGGTGCTTAAGAAGATCGGCCTGTCGTATGTAGGAATATCACTTGATGGTGTGAGGGAGACCAATGATAAGTTCAGGGGCGTACCAGGTGCATTCGATGCAGCAATAAATGGTCTTCGCAACTGCATGAAAGAAGATATCAAGGTGGGACTGCGTTTTACTATCAATAAGAAAAATATGGATGATATTCCTGCGATATTCGACATTATCGAAGAGGAAGGAATTCCACGCGTTTGTTTCTACCATCTTGTGTATGCCGGACGTGGCACAAAACTTGTAGAAGACGATCTGACTCATGAAGAGAGCCGTAAGGTTCTTAATTTTATCATGGACAGGACAAAGAAACTGCATGATAAGGGCATGCCTGTTGAGGTGTTGACAGTGGACAATCACTGCGATGGACCATACATATACCTGCGCCTGTTAAAAGAAAACCCTGAGCGTGCCAGGGAAGTACATGATCTGCTTATGATGAACCAGGGCAATTCTACCGGCATTGGTATTGGTTGTGTCTCATGGGATGGTTCCGTGCATGCTGACCAGTTCTGGAGACATTATTCATTTGGCAATGTCAAGGATAGGAAATTCAGTGAGATCTGGACTGATACAAGCGATGAGTTAATGGCTGGTCTTAAGGATCGTAAACCGCTTATCAAGGCAAATGCCGACAGGTGTGCGAAATGCAAATGGTTTGATATCTGCAACGGCAATTTCCGTGTACGTGCAGAGGCTATTTACGATAATGTATGGGCGGACGACCCTGCATGTTATTTGACGGATGAAGAGATCGGCTACCACGACGAATAACTGTTAATTCGAATGCAAGGTGGAGCTGGTGTGATTCGGGTCACTGCCTTGTAATGTTTTTTTGTTTGTGATGCTTTTTTGTGTTTATTTGGATGGTTTATAAAATATCGGTGTATAGCCAATATTGCAAGACCCCGCACAGCAGTACGCCGAATAAGAAAGAGCGATTACTCGCTCTCCCTCTTCTAAGAACCGGACTTGCAATTTTCACCACATCCGGCTCAAGCCTTTCATAACCCATTCTGTATCGGGCAGCAGTTAACAATTCAATG
>JAUVKD010000211.1 GCA_030596385.1 Methanosarcinaceae archaeon
GGCAAGACGTCCAAACCAGGGCAGTCAGAAAACCTATCGTTACATAAAAGAAGTTCCGCTTGTTGCAGAAGATATTATGTCCGGACCGGTTGTGACAATAGCCAGCAATGATACAATTGTTAATGCGTCAAAGATCATGATCAAAGAGAATATCACTGCACTGCCTGTAGATCAGGATAACGAGATTGTCGGAATGATCAGTAGAAGTGATATTTTAAAAGTAGTATAGAGATATATTGAATATTGTGAAATGTATTTGGATGTAATAGGTGATAATTATGCAAATCAAAGATATAATGGTACAACCACATACCATCGATAAATCAGATACGATATCCCATGCATTGGATATAATGGATAAAAAAAATACGCGCCGTCTGCTTGTTAAGCATGATGGTAATCTTATAGGTGTCCTGACAATGAGAAATCTGACAAAAGAGCTGGGAACACGTAAAAAAGGGACAAAACCTGCATCATCACTGCACGTTGCGTCAGCCGTATCCAATAATTATATTCAGGTTCTGCCTGACACAAAAGTCAAGGATATCATCACTTTGATCAAGAAAAATAATGGTGTAGTTATGGTCAGTGAAAATAATGATATTGTTGGATGGGTGACTCCAAATGAACTGATGGAAAGCAACCATTTCGGTGGATATGCGGCAGAAATTATGCAAAAAGACCCGATAACCGCAAGTCCTGGTGACCGCGTGAGTCATATCAGGCATCTGATCCTCGATAACAATATCGGAAGACTGCCTGTTATGGAAAACGGAAAACTTGTCGGGATCGTTACTGAAAAAGATGTTGCAAAAGCAATGCGTGCTTTCAGGGATGTTGTATCCGGAAACCAGCAGGATTCCAGGATTAAAAATCTCATTGTAGAGGATATTATGACAAGAGGAGTGAAAACAACATATACTAACACTCCGGTAACTGATGTTGTCAGTATAATGATCGAGAATAATATCGGTGGTGTGCCTGTAGTTAACCTCGAAGGTGACATGGTAGGTTTCATCACAAGAAGAAGTGCTGTAAACGCCATAGTGGAGTAAGTATAAATTAAGATCGTATGTTTGAGATGGGGAAATAGCATATAAGGCTCAAGTCATGAACGCCGGATCAGATACTGCAGAGGTTAAACTGGATATTGAAAGTGCGGCAAGATATCTTAACATGCCGCAATTAAGGCTCAAGGGACTACTGGATAGACGAATACTTTCACAAATTTGGAATCGGAGCCCATATGAAGGCTGGGACGAACACCAGCGATTGTTCAGATTCGATAAAAGTGTTTCAAAGATCGAGCATGGGAGTGTGTTGTATCAAAAAGATGGCTCGTTCGAGTTGATACGCGGTTTTCCCAAGATACAAAGAGCAATGCTCCTTGATCCTACACTAAAAAAATATTTTTCGAATATCGAAACGGTAGCCGTTGAAGAAAAGATGAACGGCTACAATGTGCGCTTGGCTGATATTGGAGGAAAGGTTTTAGCATTCACACGAGGCGGGCTTGTTTGTCCTTATTCAACCGAGCGCGCAGGGCAACTTTTAAAACGTGATTTTTTCGATGACCATCCGGACCTTGTACTTTGCGGCGAGATGGCAGGTCCTGATAATCCTTATGTTCCAAAGGACATCTATGGGATTGAATCTCTTGATTTTTTTGTATTCGATATCAGGCATAAGGGCAGTGGCGCACCCTATTCTCTAAAAGAGCGCAGGAAACTTGCAGGAAAGTACGGATTCAGGCAGGTGACATTTTTTGGTGAGTTTTTGCTCAATGAGGCACCGGATGAAATTATAAGTATAATAAGGGAACTTGGAATAATTCAGCATGAGGGTGTTGTTATCAAAGACCCGCAGATGGTACTTAATCCTATAAAATATACATGCTCACAAAGCAATTGTGCAGACCTGCGGCATGCCTTCAAATTCTATAATGATACCGGACAGGATTATTTCTTCTCAAGGGTCGTGCGCGAAGGGTTTCAGTCGGTTGAGTGGGATGAGGATGAAGAAGAGTTGCAAAAACGATGCTTTCAACTTGGAGAAAGTATACTGCGACCCATGATAGAATCAATAAAACAGGTAAGAAATGGCGCACGTATTGCTGATGATGTGCAAATACGGGTCAAATATCAGGATACTATTCCTACGTATAAAGATTATCTTAAGAGGCTTGGTGTGGATGCCATTTTTGGTGTACCGCAGCGTATTGGGGATGAGTATATCGTAAAAATTAAAAAACTAAACCAGAGCACAAATGATAAGACGGAGTCGATGTGCAAAGGTGAATTGTGGTAAGGGTTTGAGGAAAGATAAGGTGATAATCTATAATCCATGGAATAACTGAATACGCATCGTAACGGCATTCAGTTGAAAGTATTAATATGCCTGTGTATTTAGTGTTACATCAAACATACAATGTTTTTAGTTGGAAGGGGATTAAACAGATGCGAAAAACGGTAAAACAACATGCGTGAGAGCGCGGTACTTATCCTTCACCACTTACCATGTACACACATCAAAAATTCAATAGTTGTACGGATTAGCACCGTGCAGGAATGCCAGACGCACGCGGTAATTCTTGCGAAGAAACGCTCCCGCAATTCTTCTCAGGTACGGTGTGAACAAAAAAATATTAATGAGATATTATTTTTCAGAATATATCATGTATTCAATGATCAATGTAAAAATGGGGAATAAAACACTTAAAACAATAGTAGTACCTCTTCCGATGTTTGTTGTTTGCAAAATAAAA
>JAUVKD010000113.1 GCA_030596385.1 Methanosarcinaceae archaeon
AGACTATTTTGAGTTTGATGATGATACATTCAGTGATGATGATTTGACGTATGCGGGGAATAATTTAGCAGATATTTTATACAATGTTGATGAAGTGTGGAATTTGTACATTAATGAAACCATGCGCCCATCAGAAGAACTGTTTCAGCAGTCAGATGACTCGTTCGAAAATGCAAATGATTTTGCGATAATGAGAGATTATGCTATCAAAGCATCCACAATTTTCTTTTCGTTGTCCGGCGTCATTGCAGGCATTGCGCTTACGAGACGTGGTAAACTACAAAAGTTCTTTATTGGTTTGATGGCATTTGCATATATTGTTGGGCTTGGAGTTTTGGTTCAGGGATTGTAAATTTGCAAGAGAGTTGGGAGTAGATATGACACAATCTTGCTCCCTAAATATTTATGTTATCCCTTTTGTTTTTTAAATGGAGTTTATAATGCGTATCGGTGTTATTGCGATTCAGGGTGCTGTTTCCGAACATATTGATGCACTTTTGCGCGCGCTTTCCGAGCGCGGTGAGGAGGCTGAAATCGTTGCTATTAAACACTGGGGCGTAGTACCTTCATGTGATGCTCTTGTCCTGCCAGGCGGCGAGAGTACAACACTTGGCAGCCTGCTGATTCGCGAGGGAATTGCGGATGAGATAAAAGAGGCGCACGCACGTGGTGTGCCTATTATGGGTACGTGTGCAGGTTTAATACTTCTTGCAAAAGAGGGAGATTCCCAGGTTGAGAAGACGCATCAGAGTCTGCTTTTACTAATGGATACCAGGGTTAATAGGAATGCATTCGGACGACAGCGCGAGTCTTTCGAGGCTGAACTTGATGTTTCGGTGCTGGATTCACCCTACAATGCAGTTTTTATTCGCGCACCTGCGATAGTTGAATATGGAAATGATGTTAAGGTGCTTTCAAAGGTTGATAAGTTTGTGGTGGCAGCCGAGCAGGGCAATGTGCTTGCGCTGGCGTTCCATCCGGAACTTACGGATGACATGCGTTTGCATCAGTATTTTTTGGACATGGTTTTTGGGTGATGAATGCGGAATTATAAATGGCACAATTATGTGCTGCTTTGAGTGAATTAAAAAACAATGCATGTGTCATCGGTTAAGAGTAATATTGTAATGGAACACGGATCACACGGATGCGCACTGATATAAAATTAATCCGTGAAAATCCGTCAAATCCGTATCATCCGTATTCAATATATATTAAATTGGAGAATCGTATAGAATCATTGGTCTTTTAGAGATAATACATACCGACTCTGTCAAACTCCTTAACCGATGACCAATGAAAAACAATGTGACAACACGCCGCCTTTGGCGTTTTCACATTGACCCACGATTCGATTTACTGTGCAAGCAGCACATTTCTGTGTTCTTCAATGATGAAGCGGATGAAATCACTGATATCCGACTGTCGTCCTTTTTCAAGATAGTTGAAATAATCATATTTCCTGTCAGGATCGAACGCAAATATCGGGTATCCACCCTTAAGCAGTATAAATGAATGGATTAGTCTTGCTGCTCTGCCATTTCCGTCCTTGAATGGATGGATCGACACAAAAAGGAAGTGGAATATCGAACCAAGTATGAGGGGATGGATGCAGTCTTTGTTGAGTTGACAGAAACTCACAAGTGATCTCATCAAATATTCCACTTCTTTATTGGTTGATGGCAATTTCAATTTAGAGCCAACAATTCGTTTTGTAGGTGAAGCAAAGAACATCCCGGCTTCTTTGATCAATACGCGCATCAGTATCTGATGAGTTGTTTTGATCAGGTCAAGGTTTAAGTCTGTATCTTTGTACACTTTAAGTACATGATACAGAGCGTCCTTCGTGTTTTTAATCTCGATGATCTCCTTTGGTGTGAGGTCTGTTGGCAGGTCATGTATGATTCGTTCAACATCCTCGCTGGATGCAGTGTTCCCTTCTGTGACAGTTGAAGAGTAAATGTGAAGTTTGATGAGATGATCCATGATCTCTTTTGATCTGGTGATATTTTTGATGGCATCTATGTTGGTGATTGAATCCTTACAGATGCTTTCCATATCCGGGACTGGCAAACCTTTCATTATCAGGTACCACAGAGTTACATCATTTATGAGGAACTTGAACACCATCGGTTTCTGGTTGATTATACGAATGAACTTGTTTTTAACAAATACCTCGATATGTTTCTTGAGGGTTTTTCCGGATAGTTTTGATTTATTTAATAATTCCTCACGTGAAATCTCCATGTTTTTCAGGATATGAAAAATCACAGACTCTGCTTTTGGATCCAGAATTGCATTGTGATCGATCCCTTCTTTCCTGCACCAGAGCAGGAATGAAAGGTGGTTAATAAGTGGATCGCTGTCCGGATTCAATGAGTATTCATTCGTTCTTGCAGCCGACAGCGGTCTTTTTAATACAAGATCACTATTGATTAATTCCCGCATTCTTCTATACAATGTCTGGGTGTTTAGGTTTTCAAACAGGATGTTTCGCCGCAGGACATTTTCCAAGCTGTTGAACGTTGTTGGTGAGTTAAAATGCAGGTATATTAGTATATCGTATTTACCGGGTGAGGCCATATATGGGAAATATGATACACTCTTATATAAGTACTACTGATTGGAGAGTTGAGATATTCCCATTTGTGTTTTCATCTACATGTATGGTTTTGGATCCATAGCGCTTTCAATCACTGTATTGACCCCTTTCAGGTAGTATAAATGAATGGATAAGCCTTGTAGGTTGAAGGTAATTTAAATTTAGAGCCAATAATTATATATATTCCAGAGAACTTATTAAAATCATTATATAAATGTAGTAATGTAATCAGGAGAGGTGTTTTTACATGGAACAAGATTATGCAGTGGGATGGGGAACGCTTGCATTGATAAATGCAGGAATCGCTCAAAGTAAGAACAAAAAAGGTCTAAATTGGTTTCTCATTTCCTTATTACTTGGACCCATTGCCACATTTATTCTGGTTGCCTTTTATACTGAATAATTTTTGTATATATCCAACCTGTTTGAAATCATGCCGTTGCTCGTCGTTGATTTACCTCATGATACAGAGAGTAGAAGAATGTAATATCATATAATAAGATGGGGTAACAAAAAGTGTATTTGTATAGCTGGTTTCGACAAAATATCGATGTTTAGCCCAAATTGCCAGTCCCCACGCAATAATAACGCCGCAGGCGGCGTATTTCCTCGACACTGATGTAAACGATATGAACGTTTTTGCAGCAAATCGAATTTATGAAAATGTACACACATTATTCTGCATATCATCGAAGATTTGTAATTATTCAGCCATTCTGATACCGGATAACGCTGGCGAAAATCCACTTTTTTTTATACATTTTATAACATTTGTTGGTTTTTAATACTAAATTACTGTCTATCGATTTTAAAGGTGTTCAACAATCTTATGCTATTGTCGATTTGAAGATTATTAAGTCTATCGACAACGTTTATGTATGGCTGAACAGTTATGAAGATATTATAATTGTATTTTTTGTATATGTATATGTTACATAAGTCAGGGTAATCCGGAATATCTATTTTTCCCGGAATGATTGGAATGAATCGCCGCCTGCGGCGGGTTAAATCGGAACCAAAAATAGATAAACAACTGTAAAAAATAAATAAAGTCGTTCGAATGAAAATATAGAATAAACGTTTATTTTTAGTATCAACATAACTAATTTTTTGATGCCATCGATACATTTTATTTTGCAGGGGTTCAAACTTAAATGTGATTAACATATTAGATACATAATGTATTTTTCAACTGCACTTTTATTTGCGGCAAGCCTTGTGCTGATAACAAAAGGTGCTGACTGGTTCATCGAGTCTGCCGTTTCCATTTCTGAAAAAAGCGGTATACAGAAGATAATCATCGGTGCAACAATTGTCAGTTTTGCAACCACTGCACCTGAATTTGCCGTTTCGGCAACTGCAGCTTACATGAACCATACTGAAATGACAATCGGGAATGCTGTAGGTTCTGCGATATGCAATATCGGACTTGTGCTTGGTTCCATACTAATTATAAATGCAATCCCGATACATCTTAATACATTCCTGCGCAAAGGTGCATTCATGCTTTTATCAGGTGTAGTCTTGATCTTAACATCATTTGACGGTGTATTATCAAGCTTTGACGGGATGCTTCTGTTGTCTGTATTTATTGGATTCCTGTATCATAATTACCGTTTGCAGATTTCGATCTTTGATGAGACAGGGTCAAAACCCGACCGTACGCAGATGATCGGTCTCAAAAAGGATATCGCTTTTTTTGTGCTCGGTGCACTGTGCGTTGTAATTGGAAGCAGGATATTGGTTAATACCGGCATTACGATCGCAAAGATGTTTGGGGTTCCGGAAATGATCATTGGGCTGACATTGCTCGCATTGGGCACATCCCTGCCGGAACTGGTAACTGCAATATCAGCAACCTTGAAAGGTCATCAGGACCTCTCTATCGGAAATATACTTGGTGCAAATACGATGGATATAGCATTAATACTTGGTGTTTCGTCCCAGATCCGTCCGCTTCCCATAATATCACAATCGATCAACTATGATTTCCCGGTGATGTTGTTCATCATGGTTATTTTGATACTGTTCGGGATTACAAAAAAACGGCTTGATAGATGGGAAGGCGTAGTGATTCTTTGTTCTTATTTTGCCTATGTTACAGGGCTTTTTTTGTGGCATAATTAAAACAATTTGAAAGACAGCAACTTTTACATCAGGTCTTGTACTTCAAACCTGGCATAATAGCATTAATGTAAGTTATTTAAGAAGAATGAATACTGATTGGAATTGGGAAGTTAAACAAATATAAATTATTGGCAACTGTTCAGCCATC
>JAUVKD010000219.1 GCA_030596385.1 Methanosarcinaceae archaeon
GGTATGAAACAAAACACACGCGCCCGCTTATTCGACTTCGGGAAATCACATCATTCAAAGAAGCGCATACTGTTCATACAACATGGGAAGAAGCCGCTGCACAGGTCGATGAAGCGATACGAATATACATTGAATTTTACCGTCAACTTGGGATTCCGGTTCTTCCGTCGAAGCGACCGGACTGGGATAAATTCCCTGGTGCGGATTATACTATCGCGGTCGATGCCCTGATGCCTGACGGAAAGACGCTTCAAGTTGGCACTGCACACCATCTTGGAAATAAATTCTCAAAGACATTTGAAATAACATACGAAGACCCTGCCGGCGAGCAAATTTATGCCCACCAGACATGTTACGGCGTATCCGAGCGTTCCATCGCATCAATGATTTCCATACATGGAGACGATAAAGGATTGGTGCTTCCCCCTATGATAGCACCTGTACAGGTCGTTATCATACCCATTATTTTCAAGAACGGGACGGAAATCCTTGAGGCATGTGAGAATGTCAAATCAACCCTTGAATCTGCTGGCATACGTGTCAAGATCGATGCGAGCGACAACCGTCCGGGAGCAAAATATTACAAATGGGAAATGCGCGGTGTTCCGATTAGAATTGAAATCGGACCACGCGACTTGAAGAATAACGCTGCTATGGTTGTACGACGTGACACCGGTGAGAAAGATCAGGTGCCGCTTGATGGTATTGAGACCGTAATTTTGGATAGGTTCGACACAATTCATTCAGATCTGTTCACAAAAGCAAAAGAGGAGTTGGACAACCGTATTTTTGATTGTGAGACACTTGATGAAGTCAAAGAAAAACTTCCTCTGGGAATTGCAAGGATATATTGGTGTGGTAAAAAGGAATGTGGTCTTACACTGGAAGAAGACATTGGTGCGGGAATACTTGGAATCCCGGATGTGCTTGACGAAAACATTACCGGAAAATGCCCGGTATGTGATGCAAATGCTACTATCAGGGCGTATGTAGCAAGAACATATTGATCAACACAAATTGTTATTTTACTGACAAAACATACAAAATAATGAGGTGACATCTATGGTATGGATTGTACCTACACCGACGCATGTACCTGAAAAACCACTGTTTTTGTTCGTACTCTCAAACACGGAAACAGCACATATTCCGGATATCTCTGCAGCAGGTAAAACACCGGAACTCACAGATTACACCCCGGCAGGCGATGCAGAGGTTGTTGAGACTGGCAACATTGTCAGTGTACCCGTCCTGCCGATCACACCTCCGTATAATACACCGACACCGGCAATTATTACCTGTGCTGCACTGAATCTCACAGGTATCCCTCACATGTTTGTAAATGCAGGATTAAAAGTGGTTCCTGACGTATCTTTTGTAGACCTTATGGCAAAACCTGGGTTTGATATCCGAAAGCCGGTTGCAGTTTATGATACGAAAGGGATATTTGAACGTGCACAAAAACTTGGCCGCGATATAAGGGATACAACTGACCATCTTTTGATCGGAGAAAGCATCCCTGGTGGTACAACCACGGCTATGGGTGTTTTGAACGCTCTTGGATATGATGGGAATGTCAGCAGCAGTTCCTGTTCCAATCCGCTTGAACTAAAAAACAGGATTGTCAAGGAGGGAATGGCTGCATCCGGGATTAAATATGGAAGCCTTCGTGACGATCCCCTGCATGCAATAACATGTCTTGGTGATCCTATGATGGTTGCAGTTGCAGGAATTGTGTCGGGGATCGATGGGATAGAGGTTGTGCTTGCAGGCGGAACCCAGATGGCGGCTGTTTTTGCGGTAATAAAGCATCTTGGCATAAATACAGATAACATTTCTATTGCGACTACAAAGTATGTTGTTAATGATGAAAGTGCAAACTTCAGAGAACTTGTTGATGAACTGGGAGTACCAGTGTACACGGCAGACCCTGGTTTTGGCGCATCAAATCTAACAGGACTTCAAAGATATGAAGCAGGAGATGTAAAAGAAGGTGTGGGTGCCGGCGGTGCAATGTATCTTGCGCAAATGTACGGTATATCACAGAAAAAACTGCGGCTTGAGATTGAAAAAATATGCATGAAACTTTTTTAATAAAACACCAAAATATTAAAACATTAAAAAATCAAACAAGGCGCACATATCCGGCCTTCGGAGAATATACATTTCCTGTCAGGAGTTAACTGTCTAGTATTTTATCAAAGCTTTTAGCATCTACATCATTATGCATTGCATGCATTTTCAATACTTCAATTTCCAGCGCACTATCTGCCGACCGCATAAGATCAAGAATTATCTTTTGTGCGCTTCTTTTTGGTTCTGTTACGGATATTCGCCGGTCATCTACAAGATCCCCTTCCGGCATATTTCCTGATCCGAAACCCTGACCATGCATTTTTGCCTGTAATTGCGTGCGTGCCGAGATTGCTTCATCAAGAATATCTGAAGTATGGAATATTCTGAGTTTCTTGATCTTTATAGCAAAACCGCAATTCTGGCATTTCGTTGTCGCTTTCCCGTGTTCGATGATCTGGGCATGGGCCCTGCACTCCGGACAGGCTATAACAGCGTATTTTGGAATTGACATCATTTAATTGATGACTTATTATGTATAACCTTAACTCCGTACCACTTTAGGGAATATGTCCAACC
>JAUVKD010000150.1 GCA_030596385.1 Methanosarcinaceae archaeon
ATGCATGGATTACAACTTCAGTATCTGTTTTGCTTTTAAAAATATGACCTCTATTAATCAATTCTTCCCGTATTCTCTGGAAGTTATAAATTTCCCCGTTATAAGTTATCCAGACGGTTCCATCCTCATTTGACATTGGTTGATGCCCTTTCTCTGACAGGTCAATTATTGACAGTCTTACATGACCTAAAGATGTGTTTGTATCGATATTAAATCCATCATCATCTGGACCCCGGTGTTTAGTTACTCTATTCATATCTTTAATTAGAGTTTTATCCTCCCAGTTAAATCCGTTAATGCCGCACATATAAACTCCTAGAAATATAAAATCCTTTAATTACCTTTTCCAATACCCAAATAACTACTTTCGCCATCCCCATCAAACAAATTCTTACAATCCACAATAACAGGGGATCCCATCAATTCTTTTATTCCTTTCACCTTCATCTCCCTGAACACATCATGGTCAACAACAAACACCGCACAATCCACCCCCATCAATCCATCTTCAATACTCTTTTCAGAATAAAACTCCCCAACATTCGTCTTAATTGATTTTACATAAGGATCATAAACTCGTACATCTGCACCACGATTTGCCAATTCTTCAATAATCTTTATCGAAGGTGATTCCCTCGCATCATCGATATTTTTCTTGTATGCCAGTCCCATAACAACGACCTTTGCCCCATACATCTCCTTATCGACATGTTTCAATCCTTTCTCCACCAGATTTACAGCATGTACCCTCATGAACTCGTTAATCTCCCCTGACGTTTCAATAAATCGAGGGATGAAACCATATCGTTTGGCTGCATAGGACATGTAAAAAGGATCAAGTGGAATGCAGTGCCCACCAATACCAGGTCCGGGATAGAATGGCATAAAACCGTAAGGCTTTGTCGCTGCTGCATCAACAACGTCCCATGTATCAATCCCCATTTTTTCGAAAATCAATGATAATTCATTCACGAGAGCTATATTGACATTTCTAAAAATATTTTCTACGATTTTAACTGCTTCAGCCGTTTTTGTATCCCTTACTTTTACAACTTTGTCAATGATACTTTCATAGAGCATTGCTGCAAGTTCTGTGCAATCTTCATTTACGCCACCAACGATCTTCGGTATTTTTTCAACGGTGTATTCTTTATTTCCCGGATCGATCCGCTCTGGCGAATAAGCAACTCCAAAATCTTTTCCAGCTTTCAAACCAGTCTTTTCCAGTGCTGGAATAACGACATCCTCAGTCGTGCCTGGATATGTGGTGCTCTCTAAAATCACAAATTGTCCTTTCCGCAAAATCTTGGAAATTGTTGCACATGCACTTTTGATATAACTCAAATCCGGTTCTTTTTCATCTGTCAAGGGCGTAGGGACACAAATAATTATGAAATTACATTCACCAAGTGTTTTGTCGTCATTCGTTGGCTGGAAAGATTTTCCTAAATATTTTTTTATATCCTCACTGAGCACATCAGCTATGTGAGATCTACCATTTAGTAGGTGATTTATGGTATTTTCACTTACATCATATCCTACCACATTGAATTTGTTTGAAAAAGCGATTGCCATCGGCAATCCAACGTAACCCAAACCCATTATTCCTATGGTTGCAGATTTAGTTTTAATTTTTGTAAGCAGTTTTTCCATGATAGCACCATTTTAATATTATTTCAGTGTTTATTCAGAACTTTCAGGATAGTTTTCTATAAATTCAACCATAAATGCAGTTACGTCAATTTTATCTTTTAGCAATTTCTCTATTTTTCTTTTCCCATCCCTTCTTAGATTTTCATTTTCTATTAGTTCCAATGCCTTGTCAAATGCTTTCTTTTCCATCGTTTTTTCATCTGAGAAATTGTATACCAAATTATACTTTTCCTCCTCTTCGTCAGTGTACCCTAATCTTAATGTATTCGTATAAACCGCATGAGTCCCCAATATTGCACATTCAGATGCCATTGTTGCCCCCTCGCCAACATACAAACTTGCATAATACAGCAGATCATGCATCTTCTCAGGTGAAACTTTGATCTGATACTTCTCCAGTCCATCACCCAGTTCCCCCTCGGAAGTGATTAACACCCGCCCATATTTTTCCAGTTTCTGAACCAGTTCTATTTTGTTTTGTATTCCGCTATGCCCGATATCATGGTCCGCATCCCATAAAACAAATCTCAAAATGATGAATTTATCATCTTCACCAAGTCCTAATTCATCCAACACTGCTGGGTTTGGTGTGAAATAATTTGGATGAAGGTATGCAAGTTCATGATAGCCATCATACCGGATTTGTTTTTTTCCAAGGTCATTCTTGAAACAAGATGGTGTACAAATTATATCAGCGAAAGGGTCTGTTATAAAATGCGATATCTTTGCATGTTCAGTGTCATCAAAAACAATTGAAGGTTTTCTGATTATCTTGCCTACATGGGCGACATATGCATTACCTACGCCACCAACCAGAACATCGGGCTTAAATGATTTTGAGATTCTGTACAGATTGTATTCGATTTTTAACAATTCTGTAGCCTTTGAAAATAAGGTAGGTTTTGCACTTCCAACAACATTATATTCGAATCCGTAAGCATCCAGTAAATTCAAAGAAACTTCTTTGTCAACAGTAGTGATTTTACAATCATGACCTTTTTTTTCCAAAGCCCAGATTGCATTCTTGAATAAATGAACTTGAGCGGGATGACCTATATTAAAAAGTATTTTCATTATCTCACCACCCTCAATGCTTTCTTTCCCATATTAACCGCCAGATCGACCCCGCAATACAACCCCCACTCAACCACACTCAATGACCACCTTTCCGGATGCGTCAAAAGATAAAAATTATCTGCCTCCTCGCTCTCGATCAGTCCGATCAGGCCATCAGTCGTGTCGGCGGTGAAACTTTCTGTCTTGTCTGGGATGAAATCCCTCAGGCTGTTCCTGCTGTTCCAACTCCGGCCCGTGTCTGAGAAATAGTTGAGCTCGTCTCCTGCGGACAGGTAGGCTTCGCCTGTTATTCCGAAGTCCCTGAAATCATAGGTGTTCCAGAGATCACGGTTGTCGTATTTTGAGAGTGGTCTTCCGTGCATGCAGATCGTTCTTATATTGCAGATCGTCCTGAAGGTATCCAGATGGGATCGGAACAGTTCGATAGCCTTATCGGGGTCGCCGTTTGCCTCGCTTAAGGTCTCGTAGTGGTAGCCGATCTCATGGTCCATGTCCCTTATCTGCCTCATGATGTCCGGGCGGAACACGCTTCGGGTCGCTCTGAAGTAGTATGTTGACCTGATGCCAAGTTCATGTTCGATGCGTGCGGTCTCCAGTGCGTGTCCCGGCATCCTGTCAACATCATGGCGCATCAGTACACATCTGTCAGGATGCTGGTTATCCATGTATTCGGCCATTGTGACCGTTGAATATGTGCCGGCTATTGCCTCACAGAGGCGGCGGAATTTATGGATCGTGAAATCGCGACCATTCATGTCCGGCATCAGGGATCACCATACGATTGCACCCGCAGGTGAACTATTTTAAATGTACAGGTTCTATGATGTTTACAATGCTCATCTTCGGCCATCTCGGTATCACACTCGGCATCTTCTTCATACTTGGGCAGGTCATACCCTCCATTCGTGACCGCCTTGATTACCGCCTCATCGCGCTCGGGGCACTGCTGCCTGACCTGATCGATAAGCCCATCGGCAGGTTGCTGTTCGCTGAGTCCGTTGCCAGCGGCCGGCTGGTCGGGCATACGCTGGTGTTCGTACTCATCCTCCTTATTGGCGGTTATGTACTCCTTAAGCGGCACGGGGACAACCGTGGCGTCCAGGTGGCAGGGGCAGGTTTTCTGCATCTGGTAGAGGACCGGATGTGGATGAGTCCGGCCGCGCTCCTCTGGCCTGCCCTGGGATGGAGGTTCCCGCAGGGGGATGTGTATGGGAGTTTCATGGATTACCTGCTGGATGTCGTTATATGTTGTTATGTTCCTGAACCCTCCTATGTGTTCGTCTCCGAGGTTGTCGGGTTTTTCGTTCTTGTAGGCATGCTTGTGCGGTATGTGCGCAGGCGTCGTGATGTTCATGTACTCAGGTAACTGCGACCGAAGTGAGTAGTTTCCTGTAAATAACTTACACATGCTCATAGTCTTGAAGTGAGTGGAATTTGGTGAGGGTGAGATCG
>JAUVKD010000039.1 GCA_030596385.1 Methanosarcinaceae archaeon
CAACAATTGCTTTGACCGATCATCAGGACCTGGTTCCGTTCTTCCGCTCTTGTAATCGATGATCTCAACGTCATTATCAGTTCCAGGCAACAGGTCGATCCTGTTAATGAAGTCCTTGAAAATGAAACCACCTATCGATACACTGAACCGTTTTTCAACGAACAGGTTGTTCTTGATCCTGTGTCCATTGTGCAGCCAGAATACCTCCAGTAGCGGTTTTGCTCTTGTAAGATCCACGCCTTTCCATCTCAAATTGACCGTTATACATTTAACACCTATCTTTCATTTAACTTCATTATGAAACGCAGTAAAAAACACCTTTTGCAAGTAAGGACTATGGCTGACTACCAATTTGGTAAAGGTTGTGGTATTTCACTTTTTCCGGATGATGTTACTTTCCAGTTATCAAAAACTAAGCGTGTGCGGCAGATATTGCATAAAGACCTTCGAATTGCAACTGTTCGGGCAAAGGATGGTATACTCACATTGAGCATGTATGGCGCGGAATTGGTCAAAAGTTGTGTTCCGAAAGATGCTCTTAAAGTCGTTGTTTGTGGGGATGCCGTACCTTTTGTGTCTATTGGAAAGACCGCATTTGCAAAACATGTTGTTGATATTGACAAAAACCTTCGTGCAGGCGAGGAAGTTTTGGTGGTCGATGAGTCCGGATCTCTTATAGCCACAGGGCAGTTGTTACTTTCACCTTGTGAAATATCAGTTCTTGATAAAGGTGGTGCAGTCGATATACGGCGTGGTAAAGATCAGTGAATTGTTCATATTGATAAATCTATATATATAAACTATATCATCAATATGTGAGAATTGTTCAAATTCATAGTAGCAGTCTTCAATCCGGAGTGTGAAACAATCGCAGAAGAATATTTTTTAAAAACATTTGTAATTCCCGACAATACAAAAATGGAAGAACACACAATAGTTGTGAATGGGAATATTATTGTTGGCAACCATTCTGATATTAAATATGGTTTAATTGCAAATTCTGTGAT
This sequence comes from Methanosarcinaceae archaeon, assembly GCA_030596385.1. Taxonomy (GTDB): domain Archaea; phylum Halobacteriota; class Methanosarcinia; order Methanosarcinales; family Methanosarcinaceae; genus Methanovorans. Next base: position 1,008 of record JAUVKD010000039.1, read on the forward strand.
ATTCGGTGAGAGGGTACAAGTCAGTGGCGATGTTGTTGCTGCATCTGATGTACGAATTGACATGTGGTCGCAGATTGGCGGCAATGTGAAAACAATAACAGATGCATATCTGGGGGAATTTATCACAATTAATGGAAAACTAATTGTGAAAGGAGATCTGGATATTGGTAATAATGTAAAAATCAATGGTGGATTTGAGGCGAAAGGTTGGATAGTTGTAAGAAATCCAGTGCCTGTCATGATTTATTTGTTCCTTTACATCAGTGAATTATTGCGGCTTGGGAAAGATGAAGAAGTGGAGAACGCGCTTGAGGTGATGTTTGAAGATAATTCCAAAATTATTAGTGATGCAACAATGATCGTTCCAAACGGTTCAAAGATATCAATCGATTCCATCCGCGTTCCGGCACATGCTGTAATCGGGAATGATTGCAGGCTTGTTGGTAATATTCGTGCAGCTTCCCTTGAAATGGGGAATGGCACTACATTGTATGGTAGCATCAGGACAATCGAGAATATTGTGATTGGTAATGATAATACGATTCATGGAAACCTGATTTCAAGGGGAAAAGTGCATATCAGTAAAGATAGCCATGTTCTTGGTGAGATTAATGCCGATTCCATCAAAATTCATGAGAGTGTAAGAATAGATGGCATAATGCGTGCTGCCGGAGGGATTGAATTTGAACGCGATGAAGATAATGATGAAAAAATTAGTGAACGTGAATTAATAGAACTGGATGTTTGAATCTCATAATTCCGGAGTGTGTAATGTTTTATTGTTTCAGTATATGTTATATTTACTACAGCATAAATGTGATTTATTAAATAATGCTATTGGATAATTGGACAATCTCTCAATAAAAAAAAGGTGAACTATGGTTAATGCTTTATTTTATGATATAATAGATATGGTTTTACGATTATTTATTGTAGTTTTATTCATACTAATTTCAAAACTACTAATGGTCATGGATGCAGATGTCATACGATCACGATTATTTTTACAATTTGAAAAGATCAAACGTTTTTTCATCCTTTTGACAATTGGTGGTATATGTTTTTTAGCAGCTTCACTGATACATATTGCACAAATACTTGATATGGTACAAGCTAATCCTGGTATGTTGGAAAATATTTTGATAATATTATTTCAGATCTTTATATTATTGTTTCTTTATTGTATATATGATACACTCAAATTTCCTAAACGAGGCGTATTATAATGGTTAAAAAAAAGGAGATGCTTGATAAGGTACTCTTTGACCTGGAATCCGCTGGTGATGTAGAACTTTCAGCGATTATTTCAAAACATGGTTTACTTATGGTTTCAACAGATAGTGATACATTTAGCAATGAGACATTTGCGGCAGTTACGGCAACTCTTTATATGTCTGCCGAATCCACCACTATACGGCTTATTGATGAATTGCCTGAATCTATTGTAATAGAAACCGGAACTAAACACGTCATAATAGTAAAAGCAGGTTTTGAAGCATTGTTGATAGTTTTGGCGGACAATGCATACAGTCCTGATTTGCTACTTAGTGGTATGAAATCAGCAGGCGAAAAAATAGCCGGAATACTTAAACAGTAATACATATCAATTTGAGAATACAAGTTACTTTTACTACAATTGCAGGTGTTCAATTGACAGAAAATATCATTTCTAAATTAACAATAGATTATGGATCGATTGTGAAAAAGGATGCGCAGTATGTGATGCAAACATATACGCGACAACCGATATCACTAGATAATGGCAGTGGATCGGTTGTTTTTGACACAAATGGCAGGGAATATGTTGATTGTGTTGCAGGTGTTGCAGTCAACAATGTCGGACATTGTCATCCGCACGTTGTAAATGCAATTAAGCAACAGGTAGAACGATTGATTCACGTATCGAACCTGTATTATACAGAGGTCCAGGTAAACCTTGCCGAGCAATTGGTTTCACTGAGTAACATGGACAATGTGTTTTTCTGCAATTCAGGGACCGAGGCTATTGAAGCAGCCATGAAACTTGCTCGCGTCACAACAAAGAAGACTGATTTTGTTGCAGCGGAGAATTCATTCCACGGGCGCACGATGGGTGCACTAAGTGTGACACATAAGGAGATGTACAGGACTCCTTTTGAACCACTTATCAGGGATGTGACATTCGTACCTTACAATGATGCAGATGCTATCGCCAATGCAATCACAGAGAGTACAGCGGCAGTTATCCTTGAACCGATCCAGGGTGAGGGCGGTATAAATGTTCCATCTGACAATTATTTGAAGGCGGTTCGCGAGATATGTGATGATACCGATACTCTCCTGATCTTTGATGAAGTGCAGACCGGATTTGGCAGGACCGGTAAATGGTTTTGCAAAGAGCATTTTGATGTTAAGCCCGATGTCATGACCATGGCAAAGTCACTTGGCGGAGGTTTTCCGATGGGTGCGATTACCACACGGGATGATATTTCATTTGGCAAGAGTGAACATGCCTCTACTTTTGGTGGAAGTCCCCTTGCATGCGCGGCATCTCTTGGTGCGATTAAAGCAATACGCGAGGAGAAACTTGTCGAACGTTCAAAAAAAATGGGAGAATATTTCAAGAAGTGTCTTGAGAATATCAAACGCGGTGATGTGGTAGAAGTACGAGGTATGGGATTAATGATCGGTGTTGAGTTGAACACAAATTGCACGGATATTGTTAATTATGCACGTGAGCATGGCGTGCTGCTGAATTGCACTTCGGATTCGGTAATACGAATTGCACCTCCGCTTGTCATTACAAAGGAACAGATCGATACGGTGGTGAATGTGATTGAGCAGGCGTGATCTTATTAAAGAAGAGATTTTAAGCATCGGGGAATACGTGCCAGGCAGATCGACAAACGACATAGCGCATATGTACGGATTTGATCCGAATTCGATAATTAAGTTAGGTTCGAATGAAAATGTGCTTGGTCCGTCTCCAATGGCAGTCGAAGCACTGATAAATCATGCGCCGCAGATGAGTGTCTACCCATCGGCGGATGCGAGTGAAATGGTGAATGCACTGTCCGAGTATACCGGTTTTCCTGCTCACAATATTGCTGCATCCGGGCCTGGGATGGATGGTCTGATAGATGGATTAATGAGGCTTATCGTCACGCGCGGAAATGAGATAATCATACCTGCGCCGACATTTGCATATTATGAGATTGCAGCGCGGGCGAATGGCGCTGTTCCTGTGCATATTAAGCGGGATGAGAATTATGCTGTAGATGTTGAGGCTGTGAAAAATGCGGAATCATCACATACCAGAATGGTTTTTTTGTGTTCTCCTAACAACCCATCAGGAAATATTATCCCGGAGGAAGATGTGCGTGCAATTGCAGAGTTTACGCATGGTTTTGTGTTTGTTGATGAAGCATATGTTGAGTTTGCGGACAGCAGTCTTGCGCATCTTGTGAATAAGTATGATAATATAATAGTTGGAAGAACTTTTTCAAAAGCATTTGGCCTGGCCGGTCTGCGGATTGGATATGGGATTATGCCGCAGTGGCTCAAATTGGAATATATGAGAGCAGCAACGCCGTTCAATGTAAGTGGGGCAGCGATTGCCGCGGGTGTGGCTGCGCTTTCGGATAAAGAACATTTAACTAAGAGTATCGAACTTGTGCGGGAAGGGCGCGTGTTTTTAAAGGAACACATTCCGTTTAAGGTGCATGATTCCCAGGCGAATTTTGTGATGGTGGATGTGGCGCCGCTAAAAGCACGGGATTTTTGCGAGAGTTTACTTACAAAAGGGCTAATTGTCCGGGACTGCACGTCGTTTTTTGGTGCAGGCAACTCGCTTATAAGGGTTACTGTTGGCACAAAGGAGCAGAACAAGAGGGTTGTTGAATGGTTTAATGAGATCAAGGATCTTTAATTGCGGCGATATTTTTCGATGTTGTCCTGAAATCCGATACTTAATATGGGATATAAATGTGAGATGGATCACATAACTCGTATTTACAATTACTATAATGCTTGTTATGTTAGAAAGCCAGAGCCTCTAAAATTACAATTACAATTACAATTACAAAACATCCGAAATATATGATTGTAATATAACTTAGCAACCACACGTAATATTTAGCAGACCTTAAATGACATTAACACAATTATTAGCATAAAATCCATTAAAAAATACCTAATGACATCCTATACACGGAGAAACATACAATGAAAGTATTAATCAGTGACCCATTATCAGAGGAAGGTACTTCAAAACTTGAGGAATACTTTACGGTTGACATCTCAACCGGTCTTTCTGAAAACGAACTTGTTGAAAAGATCAAAGACGCCGATGCGCTTGTTATCCGAAGCGGAACGCAGGTCACAAAAACCGTGATCGATGCGGCAGATAAACTGAAAATTATCGGCAGAGCAGGAGTCGGTGTAGATAACATCGATATAGATGCAGCAACAGAAAAAGGAATTATCGTTGTCAATGCACCGGAGGGTAATATGCTCTCGGCTGCCGAGCATACTATCGCAATGATGATGTCACTTGCAAGGAATATCCCGCAGGCAAACGCATCCCTGAAATCCAAAAAATGGGAGCGCAAACTGTTTATGGGTACAGAGGTCAATGGAAAGATACTTGGTGTTGTGGGACTTGGCCGAATTGGTGCAGAGGTTGCAAAACGTGCGCAGGGACTTGAGATGAGCATACTTGCATACGATCCGTTCATATCAGACAAACGCGCACAGGAGTTGGGTGTTGAACTTGCAACAATTAATGAGATCGCACAGCGTGCGGATTTTATTACAGTACACACACCCCTTACTAAAGAGACACGCAACATTATAGATGCAGAACAGTTCAGTATGATGAAAAATGGAGTTAGAATTATAAACTGCGCACGAGGTGGCATCATAAATGAAGATGCACTTGCAAATGCAGTGAAAAGCGGCAAGGTCGCAGGCGCAGCACTTGATGTTTTTGTAAATGAACCTCCGTTTGATAGCCCATTGATGGACTTTGATAATGTAATCATGACCCCGCATCTTGGTGCATCAACTGAAGAAGCTCAGATCAACGTCGCGGTATCGGTTGCGGATGAAGTGATTTCCGTATTATCCGGTGGCAATGCCAGAAACGCTATTAATATTCCATCAGTCAAACCAGAGGTCATGGCTGTGCTTGCACCATATATTAAACTTGCCGAGACCATGGGAAGTGTGGCCGGACAACTCATGGACCGTAATTCTGAAAGGGTTGAGATCGGGTATTATGGCGAGATATCTGAAAAGGACACAAGGGCTGTGACAGTAGCGGCACTTAAAGGGCTACTTGAGACTGCACTTGGCTCCAGTGTAAATTATGTGAATGCTCCGGGACTTGCAAAATCACGCAATATCGAGATTATTGAGAGCAGGTCTGAGACATCAGAAGAACTTGTATCAACATTACAGATAAAACTGGTGAAAGGACATGAAACAAAACTGGTTGCAGGTGCAGTTGTTGGCAATGAGCCAAAGATTATCCAGATCGATGATTACCGTGTTGATATCGTTCCATCAGGTTTTATGATCGTTTCAAACCACATCAACCGTCCGAATGTAATCGGACCATGCTGTATCTTACTTGGTAAGAACAACATAAACATATCAGGCATGCAGGTAGGACGGGTTGAAATAGGCGGAACTACAATTATGGCACTTAATGTAGATTCGGAAGTTCCTGATCACATACTTGAAGAAATGAGAAATATAGAAGGAATTTTGGATGCAAAACTTGTGACACTTTGAGGAAACAATATACCAAATAAATGCAAATACCATCGGGTTAACGATTACAATCAGTTATTATACACTTCACCCTGATTGGTGTTTTGGTTTGTTTTATGTACTGTTTGCATAAGGTTATTAACAATATGTATCCAAATAAGGTTTCAAATGATGCGAAAACGAATTTACCATGGTTTCCCACACAGGGATATACAATTTGAGCAAAAATATCGTTACTATTCTGATATGCCATACCTTGTCAATGTGATGGCAAATCTGAATGATAAATTCGGAATGTTCGTGACCGAATCTGTCACACAGAGTGGACACCGTATACAGGCAAAACGTGAAATTGGTGTGGAGATAATGACAAATAGTGTGGATTTTGCACCGCTTAATTCTAATAATGTTGATGAGATAATCGATACTATTGAACCGGAAGG
>JAUVKD010000228.1 GCA_030596385.1 Methanosarcinaceae archaeon
AGCTTATTGTTTTTTCCATCTGGTTTCAAGAAGTATGAGAGAAGTTCAATGATCTTTACTTCCAATAAGCCATATGGTGAGTGGGGAGAGATATTTCTCCGCATAGTTACTTAAAAGTCAATTTACAGATACACCAATTCTCCGTCACTTAACCCCATCGTTTATATAGTTCATTTTTAATTTCCATCCTGTCAAGTGCGCGGCCAACCATGATATTTACAAGGTCATCGATGGTTTGTGGTTTTGAGTAAAAGCCCGGGCACGCAGGAAGTATTATTGCACCGGCTTGCTGTGCCCGCAACATATTTTCAAGATGAATCCGGCTAAGCGGAGTTTCGCGCGTCATCAGAATAAGTTTACGTCCTTCTTTCAGGCACACATCTGCTACACGTGTCATAAGATTATCCGAGACGCCAATTGCAATCGATCCGAGTGTCTTCATGCTGCATGGTGCGATAATCATACCATCGAACATGTGCGAACCGCTTGCAATAGATGCAGTGAAATCCTTTTCACCATACATATTCGATGCAAGAGATTCCACATCAAAGGGAGAATAATCCGTTTCGACCTGCATGATCTGTTTTGCCGATTTTGAGATCACAAGGTGTGTCCGGATATCCATATCGGCCAGAACCTGCAACAACCTGATACCATATTGCACTCCCGATGCACCGCTAATCCCAACTACAATTTCCATAAGATCATCCTTTCTATTCCCTTTATTTTATTATAGTGAATTAATAAACTTATTTGTCATTTGTTTTGAAGCAGCAATTATTTCGCAAATCTCATTTTTTGTAATATCATCTAAATGGATACCGACTATAAAAACCGTTGCTGTCATTGTAATCGCACTGATACGCCGTGCGCAGTCCAGTGCAATTTCATCGTCCCTGTGTCCGGGCAGGCTTATCACGGATGCAGATGCACGCCCACTTTTTTTATCGTACATTCCAACAGCAGCAGCACCCACATGTTTATTCCCACCGGTAAGTGTAATTATGAAATCGTTTCCTACCATTGTTCGTTCAAGGACCAGTTCTATCCTGCCAGTATTTTGTTTTATAGTCTGCAAAATATCCTGTTCCTCTTGATTTTACGCAGCTCATAATTCGTTTAATCTGAACTGCTTTGTGGTCTTCTTAACATCAAAAAACTCGCGGGCAGCCTTACCAACGGCATCGCGGTGTTCTTTCGGGGTATATACCCCCATTCTCCAGTTATCCTTATGCGCCAACTCAAGAGTTGCAACCACATGTGAAGCTTCGTCCAGGCGCAGCATTTTATCATCGACTTTGATCAGCGCTTTCATTTCTGAGATATCAGGAGCCTTTGGTATATCTATCAGAACACTTTCAGGCTTGATCCCTACTATTTCCGCAATCTCAGCCTCAATTCTTTCCACATTGCTCCGATAGCGCAACACGTTTTCACCAAAAGAGTTGAAACCGACATACAATGCCCGTTTGTACAACCTGCGCTCATCAAGGCGCTGTGCAAGTTCACCTGCATATCCATCATCCGCACGCATAGTTTCAAAAAGCCTTGCATCATCCATATCCCTGAGTTTTAAGGGATCAAGCGCCTTATTTTTGATCAGGTCTTCAATCGCCCTTGTGCACATTGTTTCTGCGATCCTTGAAACGTGATGATAATAGACGGAAGGGTGCATCAGGAAACGGGATACCAGCAAAGATTCGGCTGCTTTTAGACCTCCGGGCGTAACTACAAGTTTGTTCTCATAGAACTGCATCTCATGTATCAAGCGCACATGGTCCACAAGACCAAAAGCAACACCTGTATAGTGCGCGTCCCTTACAAGATAGTCCATACGGTCCACATCGATTTCGCTGCTTAATATTTGCCCGATGGCAGTTTCACCTTTAATGTGCTTTGCAATATTTGAGGGATTGAGTCCGTGTTCCGCCAATATTTCTGATATCTCACCGATTTTTAAGATATCTTTGACATCCTCATGCTTTTTTCTTGTGTACTTGCTGATGATGCCTTCTGTTACATGTGAGAGCGGACCATGCCCGATATCGTGCAAAAGTGCGGCGGCACGGAGTTCGTTTTTTTTGTTGGTGGTCACAGAATCGATCTGGGATGTTAAAACAGTAGCAAGGTGCATTACTCCAATAGAATGTTCAAAACGTGTGTGGTTGGCTCCCGGATAAACGAGGTTTGAGAGACCAAGTTGATTTATCCGGCGCAAGCGCTGCATGGATGGTACATCAATTAGTGATAATGCAAGTTTGTCCAGTTCGATATAACCATGTACGGGGTCACGAATGACTTTCATACTGTTGAAATAGATTTCATTGTATAATGGTGTTCCGATGATTTGTAAAAAGATTGGTATTTGTATAGGTGGTTTCGATAAAATTTTGATGCATAGCCCATATTGCAATACCCCGCACAGCAATACCGCCGCAGGCGGCAGATTTCATACATTATAATCTATTCACATACACATCGGTCGGACAAAGCGCAACATTTTAAATAACATTGGTGTGTAGAAAACGCTATGCTGCGTTGCTCCACATTTATTCAATAAGTTAAAATGCCGA
>JAUVKD010000026.1 GCA_030596385.1 Methanosarcinaceae archaeon
GGACTAACTGGCCATTTCGTGCATCTATGGCATTGATCATTTCCTTACTCAATGTTGTATCCGGGTCAATTTGGGATGATGTGTAATATATTAATTCTCCTGATTCCGATACTACTGGCAGGGGTGTGTTTTGGTATCCTCCGATAGATGATGACCAGATCTTCCTCAAAGGAGGACGCATATTCTCACTGTACTGATACTTACGTTCAGGGATGATTTCCAACCTGAGATCATAGAATTCAAAGTCATCATAATCGGAGCAATCAGCATTACATCCGGATGAAACGGTAATGTTATTTTCACCGGAATTTAGCAGTTTTGTGCTGAAATAAATAGTCACATTTCCGGGTAGATTATCCTGCTCTTTTGCTTTGATATAATCATTTAGCTTTCCCACATTATTTTCATTCACATACACCTGGTCATAGAACAGTCCGATACCGGCAGTATCTGTGGGAACAAGACTTTTTGTGGTCAGCGTAATACCTGCGGTGTCACCATCGATCCTGTCCGGAACAAATGTTTTTATGTAATACGTACCTTCCGCATCGGCAGGTGTCAATTCAGGTTTTACTCCATCGCCCAGATGATGATGGGCCACATCTAAAACATACACGGTTATGGGCTCTGAGTTTAATTGTTTTGAATTCCCATTGTCAGGTAGGGCACTGCCAGTCATTGTGAAAATGGTGAATAATACAAGCAGAACCAGTAATTCTAATAATAGGGTTTTTGTTGTGTACCGAATGGTTTTTTTGACATATTCATAACATCACACACTTTCTTTTTTTAACTTTTGATTTTTTCATCATATTAACATCTCCCCTCAATTGCAACTAAATAATATTGGCTTTTTTTGCAGTATCCATACCTGTTTTTTCGATCTTCAACTGATACATGTTTAGGACATCTCAGTATATTACGTGTCACACACAAATCGCCTACTACTCCGGAACCATTTAACACAAATGGTATGGCCATCCAGTGTGCAATCGATGAGAAAGCCGCCATAATCCCGATTGCAATCAGGGAGATTACAAAAAACGGCGCAATGGCGATCAATATGAATTGGTTGCATGTAAAAATTGTTTTTGTGGTGGCGTAGAAATAGGGGAGAATGTAATGTGCAATGCCGGCACCATAACTCGTATTACTAATGTCAATGTTACCGGTAAATAGTGTGTATAGTAACATGAAAAAAAAGTCAAAATGCAAAAAAAGCTAATAGCCGTGCCATTTAGTGTAAGTATAACCTCTTTTTCTTCAACTTCTTACAGTTTCCTTAATTTAACCGCAGTACCATAAGCCAACATCTCTGCAGCTCCTGCCATTATCTGGGATGTTGTAAACCTGACATTGACTACAGCATCTGCATCCAGTTTTTTTGCATCATCTACCATTCTGCTCATGGCTTCTGCCCTTGCATCTGCAAGCATCTCCGAATATCCGTGCAGTTCTCCTCCAACAATGCTTTTCAAGCCAGCCATGATGTCTTTCCCAACATGCTTTGCTCTCACTGTATTTCCACATACGACACCTAAAGTCTTAAACTCATATCCCTGTATGTTATCAGTTGATGTAATTATCATGTTATCATCTCTTTTCAATTAATTCGTTAAAACATAATTAGGTGCGGCCCATATTTATACTTAACTATTTATAGCCGTGTTTGTTTAACACAATGCCAACATCACGATTGGCTGTCTAATCGGATATACTGTATTCTTGTTGGGAAAATGATTATAGAATCGATCCTGTTGGATGTATCGGTGTTGTGTCAATTTCCAGGCGCCGGATCATTTAAACGAAACTGAATATATCAGAGCATCGATATTATGTATATTCCAACTTGAGTTTCAAAGATGTGCCTAAAAACAATAGCAAGCGAATCCATTTCCATAGTCCCTATCAAAAGAAAATCATCCCGCTATCGATTTTCCATATATACTCCCATATCGGCTGAGAGAATAATCCGGCCTGTTTTGAATTCATCTCTTCATGATCTTTGTACCGGAAAGTAACCGAATCCCCATCGTACCCGCATATCCTTGTATTTACAACAGCTGGATGCCTGATGTATCTGGCAACATATTTCGCTATCTTTTGTTTGTTAGTAATTCCGGATTCTTTTGGAAGATGAATTTACCAGATTTAGTAAATCCAACTTCGGTTAGAAGTATGTGAAGATGTGGATTGAAACCCACATCTTTGGAAAACGGATGCAACACAACAATAGCACCTGCCTGCAATTGCCCATTCCTATATTTTAATGATGCCGTATCATTAATTGTTTCAATTGCTGCATCCATCAAAACCTTTAGCAATGAACGGTTTTGAACTCTTCACAACATTCGCATTGATATGCAAAGTAACCCCGACTTTCGTCCTTACAGGAAAGCATCTTGTTGACTTCTTCTATCTCAACAGTGTAAGGGCTATCTGTTGCAGTGAGGCAAAACGTGTTCCGGTTATTGTCCTCAAATATGTGTTTAACAGTAATAGTTGGTTTGAATAGGGGGTCGTGAGATACAATAACTGGATGAATGTTGAGAAGAGATTTATATGATTTGCTACATTGTGGATGTGAAAAGTTATAAATTATATACCAGGACAAAAAATGATCGACAGGAAAAAGATTCAGGACATCGTTAACGATTACGACACTGATAAATTGAAGATCGGCATGGTTGCATCCCATTCCGCTCTGGATGTATGTGACGGTGCGGTAGAAGAGGGGTTCAATACATTTGCGATATGCCAGGCAGGGCGTGAAAAGACATATACTGATTATTTCAGGTCACAGAGGGATGCGTCAGGAAATCTTTTGCGCGGGATCGTAGATGAAACTGTTGTGTATAATAAGTTCAATGAAGTGCTCCGCCCGGAGAACCAGAAAAGAATGGTAGATGACAACATATTGCTAATTCCGAACCGTTCATTCACATCATATTGCGGCATTGATGAGATCGAGAACGATTTCGCAGTACCGCTTGTCGGAAGCCGGAACATGCTGCGAAGCGAAGAGCGCGGGATGGAACGAGACTATTACTGGATACTTGAAAAAGCCGGACTGCCGTTTCCGGAGCGTATCAATGATCCACATGATATCGATGAACTTGTAATGGTGAAACTGCCTCATGCAGTTAAAACACTTGAGCGCGGATTCTTTACAGCCGGTACCTATGCGGAATATGTAGAGAAATCCGAAGCACTGCTCCGCCAGGGTGTCATAACAAAAAAAGGACTTGCAGAGGCAAGGATCGAGCGATACATCATTGGTCCTGTGTTTAATTTTGATATGTTCTATTCCCCGATCGAGACCGAAATGAACAAACTTGAGATACTTGGAATTGACTGGAGATTCGAAACCAGCCTTGACGGGCATGTCCGCCTGCCTGCACCGCAGCAGGTAAATCTTGCCGAGCACCAGCTCACACCAGAATATACTGTTTGCGGTCACAATTCCGCAACGCTTCGTGAATCATTGCTGGAGGAAGTGTTCAAACTGTCAGAACAGTACGTTGAAGCCTCAAAGGAATATTATGACCCGGGTGTAATAGGACCATTCTGTCTCCAGACATGCGTTGATAAGGACCTGAACTTCTACATCTACGATGTTGCACCAAGAGTCGGCGGCGGAACCAATGTTCACATGTCTGTGGGACATCCGTACGGCAATACCATGTGGCGCAAACCAATGAGCACGGGTCGGCGTGTTGCTATGGAAGTCAGGCGGGCTGTTGAGATGGGACAACTTGACAAAATCGTGACTTGAACGAAGCATTAACTGATATTTTAAACAATTGGTAGGAATCTCTTATATATTATAAATAACATGATACCACAAGTCTTAAAACAGGTTATTTTAGTTAATAGTTTCACATTCGTTTCATAATCATTTCATAATCATTTTGCCCAATAGGGAGGGAAATCCAAAATTGAGTCAACCTTGTGTTAATATCGGTATGGTAGGTCATGTCGATCATGGAAAGACTACGCTTGTAAGTGCATTGTCCGGGATATGGACAGATACACACAGTGAAGAGATGAAGCGTGGCATATCAATCAGGTTAGGGTATGCGGATACGACATTCAGGAAATGTCCCACCTGCCCTGAGCCACAGTGTTATACAGTCGCAAAGAAATGTGAACACTGCGGAGCAAAAACAGAAGATTCCAGAACAATATCCTTTGTGGATGCACCTGGTCACGAGACATTGATGGCAACCATGCTATCGGGTGCAGCGATCATGGATGGTGCGGTACTTGTTATCGCAGCAAATGAAAAATGCCCGCAGCCGCAGACTAAGGAACATCTGATGGCGCTAAACATCATCGGGATCAAGAATATCGTGATCGTGCAAAACAAAGTTGACCTTGTGAAAAGGGATAAATTGATCGAGCACTATCACCAGATCAAAGAATTTGTCAAAGGTACGGTAGCTGAGAATGCACCGATCGTTCCGGTATCTGCACAGCAGAATATCAATATCGATGTATTGATCGAAGTTATGGATAAAGTTATTCCAACACCTGTGCACAAACTGGACAAACTGCCTCATATGCTTATTGCAAGATCTTTTGATATTAATAAACCAGGATCACCTGTGAGTAAGATCACAGGTGGGGTCATTGGGGGAACTCTTACTGAAGGTTCCATGCATCCTGGTGATAAACTTGAAATCCGTCCAGGGCGGAAAGTTGAAAGCGAAGGTGTTACAAGATGGGAACCTATACTCACTAAAGTATCGAAGATCATCGCAGGAGAGAGCGAAGTTGAAGAGGCAACACCTGGCGGCTTATTAGCAGTCGGAACAACTCTTGATCCGACACTGACAAAGAGCGATACATTAACAGGGCAGGTCGCAGGGGAGCCTGGCACATTGCCACCAACTCGTGATATGTTCACTATGGATCTCCACTTGCTTGAACGTGTGGTCGGAGCTACAGATGAACTGGAGATCGGTAATATCAAGACCAGTGAGCCTTTGATGCTAAATGTAGGTACTGCAACGACGGTTGGTGTTGTTACAAGTGCAAGGGCAGATGTGGATGTTGCTGAAGTTAAACTTAAGCGACCCGTTTGTGCACAAAGCGGCTCAATGGTAGCGATTAGCAGGCGTGTTGGTTCAAGATGGCGTCTTATCGGAGTAGGAGTAATCAAGGATTGAAGGTTATTATCGATACTAACGCGCTGATGATACCCGTCCAGTTCAATGTCGATATTTTTGATGAACTGCAGCGTCTCGGGTTTAACGAGTTTGTGCTTCCAAAAGCTGTGCTCGATGAACTTGATACTCTTATTTATAGATCAAAGGGGAAGGATAGGATGGCGGCAAAGGTCGCACGTTCACTGGCAGATCGTTGCAAGGTTGTGGATATTACCGGTTTTGCAGATGATGTTATTGCAGAACTTGCGTGGGATTCCGATGCAGCGGTATTGACCAATGATGTCAAGTTGAAAAACAGATTACGTGAAAAGAATATTACGGTTGTGTATTTGCGTCAGAAAAATAGATTAGAAACAACATAATTAATTACAATTTAAACTTAAATTTAAACTTAACAACAATTATTATTTTAATCTTACGGGAGATATGTAGATGTACAAGAAGATGAAACTTGCCGACACGATCCGAATTGCTCCAAACCTGTTGGGTGGGGATGTTAATAGAAGTGTTAAAGATGCATTAAAAGATAAACTAGAGGGACGTATCGATAAAACACTGGGTGCTATTGTTGCGATCACTGAACTTGATGAGGTGGGTGAAGGGCACATACTTGTCGGGGATGGTGCTGTGTATTATGATGCAATTTTTGAGGCAATTGTGTTTACCCCGGTACTTCAAGAAGTTGTAGAAGGATTGGTTGTTGAGACCGTGGAATTCGGAGCATTTATTAGTATCGGAGCAATGGACGGGCTTTTGCATGTCAGCCAGATAACAGATGATTTCATGTCATACGATGGAAAAAACGGAAGGCTTGTCAGCAAAGCCGGAGGTCGGGTACTTGCTGAGGGTGACAGAATACGTACACGTATTGTTGCAGTGGGCATTAATGAACGTGATCCGAGAGAAAGCAAGATCGGGTTGACCATGCGCCAGAATGCTCTTGGAAAATTGGAGTGGCTTGAGGAAGATCGCAAGCCAAAATCAGAAAGTAATGTATAATTTTTACCGGAGGGTAAATTTATGAGCGAACAGGTTTGCCGGGAATGTCACCGGATCGTTGTGGGTCAGACATGTCCTGTGTGTGGCTCCAGTAATATGAGTTCAGATTGGAGCGGCATGGTTATCATTATTGACACAGAACGTTCCGTAATTGCTAAGAAGATGAGCGTTGATATGCCGGATAAGTATGCATTGAAGGTGCGATAAATTGGGTGCACAAGAAGCACTGGTACTGCCTGCAAAACTTCGTCCGGTTTTGCGTAAGCCTTTTGGTGTTCTTTATGAGGGTACCGGAAAAGATACGATCCGAAAGATAGCATCTGACCTAGGCAGTCCCACAAAACTTATATCTGTGGGTGATGTTACAACATTCTACTTGCTTGAATCAGACATCGTGCCTGATGTCTGTGTTGTTGATGATCGTACAAAAAGAGAACCGGCATCAGATTGTGTCATGCTAGGTACAAAACATGCAGCATTTACAACGATATCGGTTGACAATCCCCCGGGTGTTATTACCGGAGACCTGATCGATGCAATTTGTGATGCAGTCAGGTCAAGTCAACATATAAGGATATTTGTCCGCGGCGAAGAAGATCTGGCGGCATTGCCTGCGATCTTAATGGCCCCGATAGATTCGGTGGTTCTATATGGCCAGCCAAATGAAGGCGTGGTGCTTGTCAGGATTACAGAATCTAAGAAAGATGAAATACGTAGTTTATTGGATCAAATTATTGAAGAATGTGCACATAAAGGTCAATTCGATGGTATTCGGAGGAAATTAGATGGATATTACTGTTACTGAAGATAAGAATAATGCGCTTTTAAATAGGCGGGAAATTAATTTTAAAGTCAAATACGAGGGTGCAACACCTTCAAGAAATGATGTCAGAAACAAACTGTTAGCTATGTTGGATGCATCTCTTGACCTTACGATCATACAAAAATTGGATAACGAGTATGGAATGCAGGAACTAACAGGATATGCAAAGATCTACGAGGATGCAGCACGCATGGTGCAGATCGAGCGCAAACACATGGTCACACGAAATGAAGTTCCGGCCAAACCTGAGGCTGAAGTGTCCGGGGATGCTGAGGCGGCACCGGCCGCAGAAGACGAAACTGAGGCTAAGGTTGAAATTACAGAAGAGCAGGTGTGACAATGGCAGTAAAAGACTATTATAAAGTTACCGGCGATTCGATCGAAAAACTCCTGCAATCCTGTCCAAGATGTGGTGATGGTGTTTTTTTAGCAAATCACAAAAACCGACTTACCTGTGGCAAATGCGGGTATACGGAATTTAAGAAGTAATCATTTTTTTTGGATTGTATCACTGCCGACAAGGCTGTGATGTAATTTTTTGATCTTAACTTTGTTTACATGTACTTATCGCTCCCCTGCGATCTGTTTAGCAGTAAACTTCCAAACAGCACGTCCTATTTTTAATATTGATTCTAAAATTGCCAAAAGATGTATATCTTAATCTCCATTATAACAGGTAACTTCAGAACACGGGGTGTACAATATAACCACACAACTTTTATCCGGATGTCAGCCGCTTGACGAACTTCTTGGAGGTGGATTTGAAACAGGTGTTGTTACCCAAATATTCGGGGAAGCGGGCAGCGGAAAAACCAATGTCTGCATTCAGCTTGCAATTGAATGTGTAAAACACGGCAAAAAAGTTATTTTTATAGATACTGAAAGCCTCTCACCTGACAGATTCCGACAAATAGCAGGCGAGAATGCAAAAGAGATAGCGCAGCAAATCATTATTTTTGAACCCCACAGTTTTGAAGAGCAATATGCTGCCGTAAAAGAGATTGA
>JAUVKD010000154.1 GCA_030596385.1 Methanosarcinaceae archaeon
AATTATACTTTGATTGTACTATTTTAGTTTTCTATTTAAGATAGTAACTATTCAGCCATACTTAAAACCGGATGCCGATGGCAAAAATCCGTTTATTTATGTCTATGACGGTACATTTATTAGTTTTTAATACTGAATCTATATCCGCCGATTTTGAAAGTGTTTGACAATTGTGCACTATTTTCTATTCGTGGATAATTCAGTCTACCGATGACGTTTATGTATGGCTGAATAGTTATAGTTATGGACATTGTACATATATGAATATATACATATATTACTATAATAAGAAAAAAACAAAGTCGGTGGAATGAAAATAGTGAAAAAATGGTTTTTTAGTATCAATACAACAATTTTTTGACGCTATAAACCAGTGACAGGGATGTTAATTTTTATACAAAACATAAGCAGTATGCCTTTCAAACTCCTTAACCGATCATGCATGTATCATTGCTCAAGTATCTCTTTAATCTTTTTAAGAACCGCAATAGCATCATTGCGTTTAACATCAACTTCGTGTTCTTTGCAGTATTCAATAAGCACATTTCCCGCATCAGGTGAAAGCACCCCGTCCCTGACTCCATTTTTCACCACTCCGAAATATGTTCTTTCACTATAAAGCGTCTTTTTCACAATGATCATTAACAGGTCATGGATATCACTATTAATAATTCCCTCATCAAGTGCCGCATTAAATGTTTCCCTTATATTCACCATCGGGTCTGACACGGGTTCGAAAGTATCAGGGTTTGTAGCCACAGCCACCTCGTCATCGGCTTCGATTACACCATCACGGTACCATTCATATATCTTGCCAATACCTATCATTCCGTAAGTGTCCAGTTCGGATGCACGAAGTGCTCCCATGCTGCAACCCCCGATAACGATAACTCCACTTTTTAGTGCCTTAGTTATTTCTTTATGAGCAACTGCTGTCTTATCAAAAAAAATACCATCAATAATTCCTATTACATTATATCCATTTTTCACAGCCTTCCAGACGTCGCATCTGAATACAGGTCGGCTATATTCCACATCAAGTATCTCTTTTGCATCTTCATGATTGATACTTGTACCTGCAAATACAATGGGACGCAATGTTTTATTCATCGTGATCTCCGTCTTCTCCAGGGTCTGTCTTCTTTGACGATCTTTTGCCTTTTCATTAATTTCATTCTCTTTCCAACACGTTCACGATCAAGAGTGTAGAGTTCAAACGTTGGGATTATCACACGTATCACAGGCACTTTTACGTTTTCTCTTGAGAGGTTTACTACAATAACATTATCAACCAAATTCTTAAGATTATCAAGAACAACCTTAATGTTGCCTGCCGGTGTTGCTGTCGAGATATCTTTTATTCCTGCAAATGACGTGGTCTCTTTTTCCTCATACCAGAACTTATTCATCCGTTTCATCTTTTCATATCCGATTTTACGGACAAACTTCTCGCGATCCGTATCCTCACGTGCTCCATGTATCTGGACAAGTCTGGATTGGGCGACTTCGGTGATTGCACGACTAACTGCAATTTCAGGTTTCAGGTGCGAACCCGCACCCATCACCAGCATTGCAGGATCTTTTAATTTAATATCATCAGTCACAGCAACAACTGTTACAATCTCAGTGTCATGCTGGAGAACCCACAGTCGTATTTCCACATCTACATCTTTGAATTTCTGAATAAGTTCATAATTAATGCCATCGTCCACTGTAAGAATAAGTTCTTTTCCCGTATTCCTGGTAAACTCAGCAATGCTCAAAGCGTCCCTTTCAATCACTTCCAGCAGTCCGTGGAATATTGCTTCTTCAATCACATTTCCTGCTGCAAGACCGTTGGTGTTGCTTCTGAAGAGTTTTGCACACTGTCCTGGCACTTCGTATGGATGGTAAACTGCATTTGAAGGGACGAATACCTCTTCGTTTTTCAGTAAATCCCATCCTCCTGTCCAGTCAACAAGTTTGTCCGGTATAAGGGGTTCCGGTAAAAGAAGTAAATGCGGATTGAGTATATTATGTTCTGTTTCTGCTTCTTCATGTGATTTTATAATCGTTGGGGCTGAAATATCAATATCGATATTGTCATTTGTGCCCGCTCTTTCTGCAAGACACCTTTCAAAACCTTCCATCATTGCAGATATCCTTGCCTGATCTTCTGTTGCTCCTTTACCTGAATATACAGAAATGGCACCTTTAGCAGCACCAGGTCGTATGGATGAAAATACCGGAATTCCGATCCTGTCAAGATTTGTTATATCTGCAATACGGGTAACACCGATCATCTTAAGCTGATCTCTGGCGTTTTTGAGGGTTGTATCTCCGTCGTACACTCTCTGGGTACCATCTATGTAGGATAGCGATTCATCAATAATTATGCCGGTCATGGTTAGCAAACGTTCTTGCATATATTATATATCTTACGACAAGCCAGAATATATGCCATTATAATAATACTATAAGCGTTGCAATAATTAATTATATATAGTATAGTGCCATTGAGATTAAATTAGCAGTGATTGACATTGTAATTAGAATACTGCTTATACTAATCCTGCAGCATGCTGAATTAACTGACATCGTTTTTGAGAAAACGCGATTGGAGAGACAGGAGGAATTATATTATGAGAAACATAATTATAAATGATGATAAACTTGGAAACCGCAAAAAAACACATGATGATACCCTACTAATAATCAATGGACACCCCGTTGATACGCTGGATACTGAAGAGCTGGATTTATATCGGTTCATGATCGGGGGTTTGCAGGCGAAATAGCCTGCACAATCTATTTCTAATTTAGACCTGTTACAGATTCGCATGTATGATGTTTATTCTATCCGTGAAGATTTTCCGGTTTTAAAGGAAGTGACCTATTTAGATAGTGCTGCAACTACACAGACACCTGTGCAGGTAGTTTTGGCCATGGAAGAATATTTCTACAAGTATGCAGGCAATCACGGACGCGGCGCGCACAGGCTTGCACGCCAGACTACCAATCACTACGAGGATGCACGTGAGAATGTTGCTTCATTTTTAAATATCGATTACAAAAAGACGATCTTTACAAAAAACGCTACTGAAAGCATCAACATGGTCGCGCATGGATTAGAATGGAATGCTGGCGATCATATCATAACGACACTTATCGAGCACCATTCGAATCTCCTCCCTTGGATGCGTTTACGTGAAAAAGGTGTTGAAGTTACCATTATAACCCCTGATGAATACGGTATGATCGATCCGGATGATATTGAAAATGCCATGACTGACAGGACGTGTCTTGTCGCAGTTAATCATGTTTCCAATGTCTTTGGCTCGATCCAGGACGTTGCAAGGATTGTGAAAATAGCACATAAAGCAAGCGCGCAGGTACTTATCGACGGCGCGCAATCCGCAGGCCACATGCCTCTTGACGTGAGTGCGCTCGACTGCGACTTTTTCGCAACAGCCGGTCATAAAGGCCTTCTTGGTCCACAGGGAACGGGTGTGCTGTACGCAAAAGAACCGGATATGCTTTCACCGTTATTTGTCGGAGGCGGAATGGTGCAGGCAGTCACAGTAATGGGTTTTGAAATTGAATCGTCTCCTGCCAGGTTTGAAGCCGGAACGCCGAATATTCCGGGCGTTATCGGACTCGGACGCGCAGTGGAGTATGTGCAGGAACTCGGCACGGTTGATATCGGGCGTCATGAAACTGCACTTGCAAAAGATACAGCACGGCGTCTTGCAGAAATTGATGCGGTCGAGGTATATGGACCAGAGGAGCGTGCCGGTGTTGTGTCATTTAATGTGGTTGGACTCAATGCACATGTTGATGCAATGATACTGGATGAGACAAAAAAGATATGTGTGCGAAGCGGGCATCACTGCGCGATGCCAAGTATCCAGTTCCTTAATGTAGAATGTAATGTCAGGGCATCATTTGGATTGTACAATACACAGAACGAAGTGTATCTGTTCGTTGATTCAGTTTCACAGATAACATCTCTTGTTGCGTAACTTGATTTTCTGCACTCTAATAAAATATCCTATATATCATAACGTTGAATAGGTCATAGATGCCCGACAGATACACAAAAAACTATCCTATACCAACTATTCAAAGAAACGGCACGGTATTTTCTTCTGAGCGCACTGTTGCATAAGAGAGCTCTATC
>JAUVKD010000185.1 GCA_030596385.1 Methanosarcinaceae archaeon
AATAGTGCTTCATTATTTAATAGGATACATACATCCATTCAATGATGGAAACGGAAGAACTGCAAGAGCTTTATTCTATTGGTATTTAATATCTCAAAGATATGATTGGATGGAGCATGTTGCAGTGTCCACTGCGATAAAAAATGCGCCAGTTCAATATACACGGGCATACATTTACTCCGAAACAGATAATAATGACATTACTTATTTTGTAAAATTTAACTTGAGACAACTCGATATTGCGTTAAAATCATTTGAAAAGTATATTGAAAAAACAAAGTCGGTAAATAATACGATTTTTGAAACAATAAAAAATAATCCTGATCTGAATTTCCGCCAAGCAGATGTGCTCATCACTCTGACTAAAAATGATAAACCGACAACTGTAAAAGAAATGCAAGAACGTTATAATGTAACTTACCAAACCGCAAGAACAGATCTTTTGGGCTTAGCTAAATTAGGGTATCTGCGAAAGCACACAAAAGGGAAACAATTTATCTTCATTTTAGACAAAGATAAATGTATAGAACAATTGGGATTTTAGAAGCAAAATTCCCAATCAATCATTTTGTGGTATGCGCTTAACAACAAGCACAATCCCATCCTTTTTAACAATCTCTATCTTTTCCCCTTTAGTAACATGTTCATCTGCGCGCGCTTTCCAGTATTCCCCTTTATATCTAACAAAACCAGCTGTTCCGGGTTCAAGCGGATCTATGGCCTTTGCCATATCCCCTATCATCTCCCCGACAAGGGGTTTGCGATGCCTGACTTCCATTACCTTGTATATCGCAAACACCATCACAATTCCAACAACCACAGTCGGCGCAGCAATGGATATCATCAGTGATCTCTGAAAATCGGCAGGTGTATAATAATTCGGAAAACTCATCGGAACCAAAAGAATGCTTCCTGCGATCAGGCAAACCATGCCTGTAATTCCAAATACTCCAAAACCGGGCGCCTGCAGTTCCAATACCACCAACACAATTCCTACCAGCAAAAGGAAAACCGCAGCAATATTTACATCAAAACCAGTGCCAATAAGACCAAGTGTTATTGCGATTATGCCAAATATCTCAGCACCCATCCCCGGGCTTGATATTCCGAACACGACCCCGTATATTCCCAGCATAATAAGCATGGACGAAATAAGAGGATTTGAAACAATATTCATAAAAGAAAGCCTGACAGACGGTGTGTAATATTCAATACCTGCACCATCTGTGCTGAGTGTTATCCCTTTGACAACTTCTCCGTCTATCTGCACAAGCATATCCTCGATCGTTGGCGCAATAAACTCTATCACACCGGCGTCCAGTGCGGATTCAGCATTAAGGTTCAGGTTTTTGGTGATAAACTCCTCGGCAACAGATTCATTCCTGCCGTGCATGAGCGCCTTCTCGCGCGCAAGCGCAACAATGGCATTAACGATCTTTGAATCCTCTATCGGTTCAATTCCGGTTGCCGACATTTCAACAGGCTGTGCCGAGCCAATTATCGTATGTGGCGCCATTACGGCAATGTCCGTACTGATCAATATAAGTGTACCCGCAGACCATGCTTTCACACCCTGGGGATAAACATATCCAATAACCGGAACATCAGTCTGGTCGATCTGTTCAATAATATTAAACGTCTCATCCAACCCGCCCCCTGGCGTGTTGAGTGTAATTACAAGAGCTGCAAAACCGCCGCTCTTTGCCATAGATATGGCATCCAGGACAATGTCATCGGATACCGGGGTTATGGAATCCGATATTTCAAGAACAAGTACTTTTTGCTGTTCACCGGCACAGGCGGGTGAGAGAATAAGACAAAGTGAAAAAAACAACAGAAAAAGGGGATTAAATCTTTTAAGCATCATATCATCCCCGATTCCAATATCATATCCGGTTTTCTCATTCCTTCTTTGCAATAGCCCGCGACACAGCAGCAATCTCACCAATTTCGCTTGATGAAGATATGATGATCATATTCTTCTCCCGCGCGATCTCAGCATAGGTCTGGAGTTCTCGCAGTTTGATGGCCACAGGCACATCCCCATACAATTTTGCAGCCGCTGTCATATTTTCAGCAGCTTTGAACTCACCTTCTGCAAGAATGATGCGCGCGCGTTTCTCACGCTCTGCCTCTGCCTGTTTTGCTATTGCACGAAGCATGGTATCCGGAAGACTTACATCTCTTAATGTCACGCCTGTAACCTTGATACCCCACGGGTCTGTAGAAATATCCAGCAATTCCTGAATATCCCTATTAATGACCTCACGCTCTGAAAGCACATCATCAAGTTCTATCTGGCCCAGCACATCACGAAGCGTGGTCTGGGAAAGCATTGACGTAGCAAACTTGTAATTTTCCACCTCAGTCACAGCAGCAGCGGGTTCAACAACCTTGTAGTAAACAACAGCATCCACCTCCACTGTCACGTTATCTTTTGTAATAACAGCCTGTTTCGGGACATCGATTGTAACCACACGAAGATCGATCTTTACGATACTATCTATCACAGGAATTATAAGGAACAAACCCGGTCCTTTCACACCGCTAAGCCTGCCCAGCCTGAAGATCACAACACGTTCATATTCCTTTACCATCTTGACAGATTGGAATAATATCATTATAATAATTAATAACGGAAATATAATTTCACTTGCCATTTTAGTACCCTCCTAAACTAAAGGGAATGTTACAGGATAAAAAGATATTGCTTGTAAAATTTTTGTGTCAAATATCGTAGGCATGTGATTAGTTTTTAGTACCGGTCCGTATCCATTGATTTCAAAAATATTTGACAATTGTGCCTAATTGTATATCTATACATATATGAACTGCCAAGCCTAAAGATGATGTTTATGTATATCCGGATAATTACTATAATTACTATAATAATCTCCATTGCGATTCGCCCTGTGTGGCGCAAATACTTTAAAACCCTACATCCTCACTCTCGCAGCCCTTTTCGCAGCCTGGATCTCTCTGATCCTCCTGATTATAATATCCAACAAGAACAGTAGCAACGCCGCAATAATAAAATACATCTTCCAGCTCACAGGCTCCTGTACAACCCTTTCCGAGTTATTTTTTGCATCCGCAAGAAGCAGCGCGCGGGCATCCCGCTCAGTGTATGCTTTTCCACCACTGGATCTAACAAGCGATCGAAGTTTCTCGTTCAACCCGACATCGCGGTATTCCTGTGGATAGTTCACAGCAACCGGATAACCCGAAATATCATGCATTCCGATCCGGTCAGGATCAATTGTGGTTTCATAGGTATTCTTCCCTGTCACCGAAAGTTCAAGCGAATCGGTACCATCAAGTGTAAGTGCAGGTAGCACGCCCTCATCGTACATCGTGAGAGTAAGCGTAACAGGAGTACCTAACCATGCATCTGTTCCCT
>JAUVKD010000013.1 GCA_030596385.1 Methanosarcinaceae archaeon
CAAATCCGTATGGGAAATTGATATATGTGTCGAATTTAACATTCTCTGGAAAGTGTGTGGTTGTAAATTGTATTCTTCTCAAATGGTAATAAGAATCAAAACCAATCGGATGAACTGTATTGTCAAAAAAAACCTTTGGGAATGATAACAGCCTGATACATATCGCAACTAAAAATATTAGCATGAAATATAATTTTGTATTTCCTTTCAGAGTAAAATTATCATTATACATTTAATTCATATATGCAAAGTTTGAATAAATAACTTACTGTTAACAATCAAAAAATATATATAATTTATAGATATCAGTGTGTATAACATGCCTACCATATCAATTGTAATGCCTTCAATGAATGAAGAGAAGACTATTGGAATCTGTATAGAAAAATCTTTGGCTGTAATTGATAATTATCAATTTAAGGGAGAGATTATAGTTGTTGATAATTCGACTGACAGGACAGCTGAAATTGCAGAGTCTATGGGTGCAATTGTAATTAAATCAGTTAAGGGATACGGGAATGCATATATTGCAGGATTGTCACGCTCAAAAGGGGATTACATTGCCATCATGGATGCAGACAATACATATGATATATTTGAATTACCAAAGTTTTTTGACCTTTTAATATCGGGCGACGCTGATTTTGTAATCGGTAGCAGATTAAAGGGGAATATAAAAAAAGGGGCTATGCCATTACTGCATCAATATATTGGTAATCCACTGTTAACATTTGTTTTGAATTTATTGTTCAAAACCAGGATATCAGATGCCCATTGTGGGATGAGGGCGTTTACAAAGGATGCCCTGGATAAAATGAACATTAAGACTCGTGGGATGGAAATGGCATCTGAGATGGTTATTGAAGCAGTTGATAAAGGTTTGAGGATTAAAGAGGTTCCAATTACTTATTATGTGCGGGATGCCCCATCAAAGTTGAGATCTTTCCAGGATGGTTGGCGGCACCTGCGGTTCATGATGCTGTATCGGCCTATACCGTTTCTTTTTGTGCCGGGCGCATTTGTATTTCTTCTCGGAATGTTCTTAACGGCAACTATTATGCTCAGAGGAGATGTGGTTGAGAATCGACTTCATTCGTTGATTTTAGGCAGTATGCTTCTTGTCATAGGGAGCCAGATCCTGACTACAGGGGTTTATATGAAGGTATATGGTTTTGTTCATGGTATGTATAAACGTGAGGAGAGGTGGGTTAAAAAATTTCTTGACTACCATTCACTTGAAAAGGAACTGGTTGCCGGAGGGGGCGTGGTAACAGTAGGCATATTTCTTGGAGCCAGTGTGGTGTCTACATGGATAAAATCAGGATATGGTTCGATCTCTGAGATAGAATTTGCCATAATGGCGATGGTTTTCGGAGCAATCGGGTTGCAGATGATTTTTATGTCGATATTCTTAAGTGTACTTATGCTGGATATTGACACTGAGCGGTGAATCGAGTTGAAGATTGCATTTGTATATGATGCCGTGTATCCGTGGATAAAGGGGGGGGCAGAGAAGCGGATATATGAAATTGGAACACGTCTTGCCGCTGGTGGTGATGAGGTCCACCTTTTCGGAATTAAATGGTGGGATGGCGAGGACGTTATTGAATATGACGGCATGATGTTGCACGGTGTGTGCCAAGCGCAGGAGTTGTATGTTAACGGCAGGCGCTCTATCCGGGAGGCGCTGGTATTCTCGCTGAATCTGGGGTGGCATATGTTCCGGGAAAAATTTGATGTTATTGATGTTAGCGTATTTCCATACTTTTCATGCTTTAGTATTAAATTTATATCTGTCATCAGGAGAACGCCCGTGGTCTTTACATGGCATGAGGTATGGGGTGATCAATGGTACGAGTATATGGGGCGATTGGGGGTTTTTGGTAAACTTGTGGAGCGAATGGTCCTGGTTTTGTCGTCCAATATTGTTGCGGTGTCTGAGATGACAAAAAAGAACCTTCAATTACCCGGCCCGGATGGTAAAAATATCCGTATTATTCCAAATGGTGTGGATCTAAATAAGATCTTTACAGTGGCGCCATCAGATGAAAACTGTGACGTGCTGTTCGCGGGACGGCTGATCAGGGAGAAGAATGTTGATGTACTGCTGGAAGCTGTGTCACTGGTTCGGGATGATGTGCCTGATGTTAAGTGCTGTATCATTGGTACCGGCCCTGAGAGGGAGCAGCTTGTGGAACTTGCCGCATCGCACGGACTTACGGATGATGGCAATGTCAGTTTTTTTGGCTTTATGGAGTATGATGAGATGATCGCACGCATGAAATCTTCTAAGGTCCTGGTACTGCCCTCAAGCCGTGAGGGCTTCGGGATGGTGGTGGTGGAGGCGTTTGCGTGCGGCGTGCCTGTGGTTACGGTTGCTGAAGCGCACAATGCTGCGGCGGAGTTGGTTGATGAAGAGTGTGGGTTTGTTGTGGAACTTGATGCGCGCGCAATTGCAGGGGCTGTGCGGGAATTGCTGGGGGATGAAGAACTTCGCTGCAGGATGGGAAAAGCTGCAATAGAAGCAGGGCGAGGCTATGAATGGGATGGGATTGTTCATGAACTGCAGGAACTGTACGGGGAACTGGTATGAGGATAGCGATATTCCATGATTATATAGGTGCTATTGGCGGCGGCGAGAAGCTGGTGCTGACGCTTGCACGCGGGCTCGGAGCGGATGTTATTACTACTGATGTGGACGCTGATTCTGTTTCAAAGATGGGGTTTGATGATGTGAATATCATAAGTATTGGCGGGACTGTGAAGATGCCGCCGCTGAAGCAGATATCTGCTTCTTTTAAGTTTTCGATGTGTGATTTTTCAAAGGAGTATGATTTTTTTATTTTTTCGGGAAACTGGGCGCATTTTGCAGCGAGGAGACATAGGCCGAATCTTTATTATTGTCATACGCCGGTGAGGGCGTTTTATGATCTGTATGATGTTTTTCTAGGGAGGCAGTCGTTTTTAACGTATGTGCCGTTCAAAGTATGGGTAATATTGCACAGAAAGATGTATGAACATCAGATGAAGTATGTTCATCGCATTGTTGCGAATTCGATTAACACCCAAAAGAGGATAACGAGGTATTTGAAAAGGACTTCTGTGGTGGTTTACCCGCCTGTTGATACTTTTAAGTCAGGATTTGAAGGATACGGGGATTTCTGGCTATCTGTTAATCGATTGTATCCTGAAAAACGCGTGGAATTACAGATTGAAGCGTTTGGGCAAATGCCTGGGGAAAAGTTGGTTATTGTTGGCGGGTATGCAGAAGCGGACCATGCTTTGCCGTATGCGAAGCATATTCGAATGAACTTGCCTGATAACGTGGAACTGCTCGGGGCGTTAGCGGAAGATGAGTTGATCAACCTATACGCACGTTGTAAAGGATTTATCACTACTTCATTAGATGAAGATTTTGGAATGACGCCTATCGAAGCAATGGCATCGGGAAAGGCAGTGGTTGCGATGAATGAAGGCGGGTGTCTGGAAACTGTTATTAATGGTTCAACCGGGCTGCTCGTAGGTGCGAACGTGGATGAGATTGTAAATGCTGTGCAGTGTATTTCCCAGAATCCCTCCAAATTCAAAGAGAAGTGTATTGAACAGGCAAGGAAATTTGATGTGGACCGGTTTTTGAATGAGATGATGAAAGAGATTGGATGCGATGTTAAGTTAGATATGTTGGATTGAGGCATGAATAAAAAAAATCTATTTGTTTCGGTTATTGTTGTAAATTATAATGGGCGAGCATATCTGGATGAATGTATGTCATCCCTATTGGCACAGACATATCCTGCAATTGAAATCATTTTTGTGGACAATGGTTCTAGCGATGGGTCTTGTGAATATATTGAAAAAAATTTCTCTTCTGTTAAGATAATTGCCAATAATGAAAATTTTGGGTTTGCAAAAGGTAATAATGTTGGGATCAAAGCCGCAAAAGGTGAATTGATAGCAACACTGAACAATGATACAAAAGTCACCTCAGGATGGGTGGAAGAACTTGTGGGTGCCATTAATTCTGATGCAAATACCGGAATGTGTGCATCAAAGATGTTGTTTATGAAAAATGTGGAGTTTATAGACTCGACAGGAATCTGTATTTCAAGGAGCGGGGCATGTTGGGATAGAGGCATGTTTGAGCGTGATAATGGGCAGTATGAATCCATCGACGAGGTTTTTGGTCCATGCGCGGGAGCTGCGATGTACCGAAAATCCATGTTAGAGGAGATTGGATTATTTGATGAAGATTTTTATGCGTACATGGAAGATGTCGATCTGGCATTTAGGGGCAGACTTCGGGGTTGGAAATGTTTTTATGTTCCAAAGGCTGTAGTATATCATGTTCATGGGGGTACTGCGGGCTACGTAAGTGATTATACAATATATTATGGAAATCGGAATATAATATGGAATTGTGTTAAAAATTATCCAACACGATTGTTGATCACATCATTGCCATGGATCGTTGGTAGAAATCTTGCGGTGATCCCATATTATATTTTAAAAGGTCATGGTGGCACGATCATAAGATCTAAAATTGATGCTATAAAAGGGATCTCTAAAATACTGGCAAAAAGATCCGGCTGCCTGGTGGCTGAAGATGAAATTAATAAATATGTGAAAACATGGTCTGACATTCCAATGCCTCCGAACAATTGGTAGACAATACTAAATAATTTGAGAGCATTCATTGAAAAATATTAGAGTATGTTGATAATAGACACAATGCCAAATCTGGAAAATATATCTTAGACACGGATTACACAGATTTCACGGATTATATTGTTGTAATTTATTATTTAAATAAAACCAAAAAAAGCGTATTGAATATAACTAAAAATGGGGCCAGCCCAGATATAATAATGGTGAAAAGTATGAGTGATATAGATGATGTTGTTATCAAATATCTCAAAGTAGTTCCGGATGAGCGGGGATGGTTAATGGAGATATTGCGATGTGATGATGAAAATTTTCAGCAATTTGGACAGGTATATATGACTACGGCATATCCGGGTGTTGTCAAAGGCTGGCATTATCACAAAAAACAGACTGACAATTTTACGTGTTTGCATGGTATGATGAAAGTGGCATTGTATGATGCGCGGGAGGATTCGTCAACTTATCAAAACCTGATGGAATTGTTTGTTGGTGTCAAGAATCCGATATTGATCAGTGTTCCGCCAGGTGTGTACCATGGTTTTAAGGGAATAGGAACAGAAACAGCATATTTTTTGAGCATTCCAACACTGCCATATAATTATGATGACCCTGATGAATTCCGCTTACCTCCCGACACTGATGAGATCCCATATGACTGGGGACTTACACCGGGTTTAAAACACGGTTGAGATACCTGGATGTGGGATAAAAATGGACATATTGGTGACAGGCGGGTCTGGTTTTATTGGAAGTAACTTCATCCGGCATATGTTGGAAAAATATCCGGATTACAGGATAATCAATCTGGATAAGTTGACATATGCAGGGAATCCGGATAACCTGAAAGATGTAGAAAGTAATCCCAATTATTCGTTTGTGCACGGCGATATCTGCGATGTGTTTGTTGTTAGCAAGGTTATGCAGCTAGTTGACCGTGTGGTCCATTTCGCTGCCGAGAGCCATGTTGATCGCTCACTTGACGATGGATCTGTTTTTGTCAGGACGAATGTCCTGGGTACGCACACCCTTCTTGAAAGTGCACTTGAACATGATATCAAGAGGTTTGTACACGTGTCCACTGATGAGGTTTACGGAAGTATAAATGAGGGGTCTTTCAAAGAGACAGATATACTTGTTCCATCCAGTCCCTACTCTTCCAGCAAGGCGGGATCTGATCTGCTTGTGCAGTCGTATTATATCACCCATAAACTTCCTGTGATCATAACCAGATGTACCAACAATTTCGGACCGTACCAGTATCCTGAGAAACTGATACCTCTGTTTGTGACAAATCTTCTTGATGGTCGGAAGGTTCCGGTCTATGGAACCGGCCAGAACATACGCGACTGGATATATGTGCTTGATCATTGCAAGGCTATTGATTTCGTTCTACACAATGGCAGTGTTGGTGAGATTTACAATATCGGAGGCGGAGCTGAGAAGACAAATCTTGAGATTACCGGGAAGATCATTGAAATGGTTGGTTCGGATGAGTCCATGATCGAATATGTAAAGGATCGCCTGGGGCATGATCTGCGTTATTCGCTTGATTGTTCCAAATTAAGAGGACTTGCCTGGGCGCCGGAGTATGATTTCAATAAGGCGCTTGAGCTGACTGTCAGATGGTATGTTGAGAATCGATGGTGGTGGGAAAAATTAAAACACTGATATTTGGCGCAGGAGGGATGCTTGGCAAAGACCTTTGCAGTGTTTTTCCTGATGCTGTTAAGTTGAAGCATGGTGATATTGATATCACTGACAGGGAACGAGTCATTGAAAGCATCAGGAATATCAAACCTGATGTTGTAATCAATTCTGCAGCTTATACTGATGTGGATGGTTGTGAGGACAATCAGGAACTTGCGTTTGAGGTAAATGGCAGGGCTTTGGGTTATATTGCGCAGGGTTGTTCTCTTGCAGGAGCCAAACTTGTACATTTTAGCACGGATTATGTGTTTGATGGTTCAAAAGAAGAATATGTGGAATCTGACATTACGTGTCCTATTAATGTTTATGGTGAGTCGAAGTTACTTGGTGAGAGGAATATCATTGAAAATATAGGCGACTATCGGATCATACGGACCTCTTGGCTTTTTGGGTTGTATGGGGGGAATTTTATTGATACTATGTTGAGGTTATCCTGTGAGATGGACACTGTCAGTGTGGTGGATGACCAGTTCGGAAAACCTACCTATACAGCCGATCTTGCCCGGAAAACGGCTGAGGTTATTGGGCTTGCGCCCGGGATATATCATATCACCAATGAAGGTGTGTGCTCATGGTACGAATTTGCAGCCGAGGTTATTGATAATATAGTTCCGTGTTCGAGTGATGAGTTTTTAAGGAAGGCAAAACGTCCGGAATATTCGGTGCTGGTTAATACTAAGACTGCTCCGATGCGGGACTGGAAGGTTGCACTGGCTGATTATCTGAGTGTGAGGGGGAACGGGATTTCAATCAGGGGTTGATTTTTAAATATGGATTGGTAAAAAGTTCAAATCCGTGTAAATCTGTGTAATCCGTGTCTGAAATAAATATATAGACACGGATTTCGCGGATTACACGGATTTAGATGTTTGTCCGCTCCGTTTCACACGAGTTTAAATCCACGTATGAATAATCAATCAATCCATAAATAATTCATCCACATAATTTAAATATTTCAAACTCTTAATGTCATAAGAATCATATAAGGATGGGTAAAAAAATATGAAAGGCATAATCCTCGCAGGCGGTACAGGTTCGCGCTTGTATCCGTTGACTAAAGTTACAAATAAACATCTGCTGCCCGTGTACGACAAGCCGATGATCTACTATCCTTTGCAAACACTTATTGATGCCGGCATTGATGATATTATGATCGTTTCCGGCAAGGGGCATGCAGGTCATTTTCTTGAACTGCTTGGCTCCGGGGCCGAGTTTGGCGTTCGTCTGACATATGAGATACAGGATGAGGCAGGCGGCATTGCCCAGGCCCTGGCTCTGGCAGGGGATTTTGCTGATGATGATAATGTGACCGTAATCCTCGGGGATAACATCTTTCAGAACAGTGTGAAGGATGCATTGCAGTTGTTCGAGACCGGCGCCCATATATTTTTGAAGAAGGTTCCGGACGCGGGAAGGTTTGGTGTGGCTGAAGTGGATGGGGGCAGCCGGCAGGTTCTGAGTATTGAGGAGAAACCTGATGTGCCGAAGTCTGATTATGCTGTGACCGGGTTGTATGTGTACGACAGCAGTGTATTTGAGATCATACGGACACTGAAGCCATCGGGGCGGGGCGAACTTGAGATCACGGATGTGAATAATGAGTATATCCGGCATGGTTCGATGAAATATTCGGTTGTTGATGGACACTGGAGCGATGCCGGGACATTTGATAGTCTGCTCCGGGCGGGGTTGATGGTGCAGATAAAGGTAAATAATACGATATGATCTGTATTATTAAGGGACTTTTATGGCTATTAAAAAATTAATTTCGGACGAAGAATCAGAGACGCTGGAATTTAAAAAATCAACCTCGGAATTAAAAGAAGGAATTATCTCGATAGCTGCAATCCTGAACAAGCACCAGAAAGGAACGCTTTATTTTGGAATAAAAAATGACGGAACGGTTATAGGTCAGGAAATAAGCGACAAAACATTAAGGGATATATCGAAGTCAATATCCGACAGAATTGAACCAAAGATATATCCCGAAATAAGTAAGGCCCATATTGAAGGAAAGTCATGCGTAGATGTGCAGTTTCATGGTAGCAGCGTCCCTTATTTTGCATTCGGAAGAGGTTATATCAGAGTAAGTGATGAGGACAGACAACTTAGCGCTAAAGAAATCGAGAGGCTTATACTGAAAAAGAATAGAGATAGGATAAAGTGGGAGTCTGAGCCTTCGGAATTTGGCATCATTAAAGTCGATGAGAGTGCAGTCAGGGATTATGTGAAGCGAGCCAATACTGCGGGAAAGATAGATTTTGCTTTTGATAGTGCCGACAACATCCTGAAAAAACTGAACCTTACGAAAAATGGCCGGCTCCTGAAAGCCGCAGAAGTTTTGTTTTGCAACGAAAACACCATCGAGGTTCAGGGTGCTGTTTTTGCAGGCACCAACAGGGTTACTTTTCTTGACATAAGGCAATTAAAAGGAACAATATTTTCCCTACTGGAAAAATCTGAAGAATATATATATGAGCGCATTAACTGGAGAGCAAAAATCGGGGGGCTCAAGAGGGAGGAAATACCCGAAATCCCGGTAAAGGCAATCAGGGAAGCACTTGTCAATTCTTTCTGTCACAGGGATTATTATGCTCCTGAAAGCAATAAAATTGCAATATTCAAGGACCG